>NZ_JBFEGI010000019.1:0-49911 GCF_047228905.1 Sporosarcina sp. 179-K 3D1 HS | reverse complement strand
TTTCCGGATTAAAATCTATCCCCATTATTTCACGAGGCAGACATAGAAAGGAGGTGTTGTTCTATTGACGCTTACGAGTTATAAGCGCTCGCGGGAAGTTATGAGCGGTTCTCCGGAGTTATGAGCGCCAGCGGGAAGTTATGGGCGGTTCTCCGGAGTTATAAGCGCTCGCAGGAAATTATGGGCGGTGCTCCGGAGTTATGAGCGTTAGCAGGAATTTATGAGCGGTGCTCCGGAGTTATAAGCGCCCGCAGGAAATTATGGGCGGTGCTCCGGAGTTATAAGCGCACGCGGGAAGTTATGAGCGGTTCTCTAGAGTTATAAGCGCTCGCGGGAAGTTATGAGCGGTGCTCCGGAGTTATAAGCGCACGCGGGAAGTTATGGGCGTTGCTCCGGAGTTATAAGCGCACGCGGGAAGTTATGAGCGGTTCTTCACATTTATGGGCGCACGCGGAAAGTTATGAAGGGGGCTACCTTTTTTGGATAGCCCATTCACATCTTAATTTTCACTATTCTTCTAGAAAAATAAAAACCAGTCCTCGAAAGAAGACCGGTTTCGCTTTTCATTCCAATTCCATCTGTTTCGTTTCAGTTCCCAACAACACGACGGCCAAGACGCCAATGACGATAGCTCCGCAGAAGATGCCGAAGATAATGCCAAAGCCATAATCCGCCGCAAGCATCCAACCGACGAGCAGCGGTCCGAAGATACCGCCGATCCGACCGACGGCAGCCGCCATGCCGGAGCCTGTCGCACGAATAGCGGTTGGGTATTGTTCTGGAGAGTACGCATAAAGTGCGCCCCAGGCTCCCAAGTTAAAGAAGGAGAGCAATGCCCCAGACAACATTAGCATGGCGAGGGTATCCGCGTTCCCGAAAGCGAGCGCGCTCGCTGCCGTCCCAAGCAAATAAGTCGCCAAGACGAATTTCCGGCCAACTTTCTCGATAAGCCAGGCGGCGGTGAAGTAACCCGGCAACTGGGCGAGCGTCATCAGCAAGACGTAGCCGAAGCTTTTGATCATGCTGAAACCTTTTAGTACCATGACGCTTGGCAACCAGAGGAACATACCGTAATAGGAAAAAACGACCGTGAACCAGACAATCCACAGCATCAATGTCCGGCGCGCATATTTTTTCGACCAGAGACCGCGCATTTTGGAACCAATCGTTTCCTTCGGCTTCCCCTCTTGTACAAATTTAGGAGAATCGGGCAAGTTACGCCGAATATAAATGGCATAGAATGCAGGCAGGGCGGTGAGAACCAACGCAATCCGCCAACCGTAATCCGGAATGATGAAATATGCAATCAACGCAGCTAGCAGCCAGCCAGCCGCCCAAAAGCTCTCCAACAGAACGACGACACGCCCTCGCTCTTTCGCGGAGACGCTCTCTGATACTAACGTGGAAGCAACCGGCAATTCACCACCGAGTCCCGCACCTACTAAAAACCGTAAAGCAAGGAATGCGGCCAATGTGGTAGTAGCCGCTGATAATCCACTCGCTACCGAGAATAGAACGAGCGTCAGCATGAATACCTGTTTTCTTCCGATGCGGTCGGCCAGCAAGCCGAAACCGAATGCGCCGACCGCCATCCCGATTGAGTTGACACTGCCGATCCAGCCCATTTCGGAAGGCGACAATTGCCAATCCACGGCAATGGCTGCAATGACGAATGACAATATCCCGACATCCATCGCATCGAACATCCAGCCTGTCCCGGCAATGCCTAATAATTTATTTCGAGAAATCCTTTGTGTTCCTGTTGTCATATAGTATCTGCCTCTCATTGTATAGTCTGGTGTAAAGACACCCTTAACTATACGACAATTGTTGTTTTTGTACAATGATTGTTTAATATTGTCGAGGATTAATTTGGGGTGGGAAATGTTGGGAGAGAAAATGTTGTGATGTTGGGCGAGAGCGTTGAGAGTTTTATTGGAAACGTTGTGAAGTCCCTGATACTCGGGATTTAGGGGTAATGTTGTTAGGTTTGGCCAAAACGTTGGGAAGTATACCGTAAGCGCAAAGTCACGCCAAAATATTGGGAGATATCACATAACCATCGGCCTTTTTCTTCTAATGAAAAAGCGTCCGACAAATCGGACGCTTCCCACCAAATCTTATGCAACGAGCACTAGGCTGATGGCCATGACCGCCATGCCAGCCATCATCCCGTAAATGGACAAATGGGCTTCATCGTATTTTTGGGCTGCCGGCAACAATTCATCAATGGAAATAAAAACCATGATTCCCGCAACGGCTGCAAAGATGACACCGAACATAATGCCATTCAAAAAAGGCATCAATATTAGAAACGCCACAACCGCCCCAACCGGTTCCGCCAGTCCCGATAAGAAAGACAGCTTAAACGCCTGCTTTCGAT
This sequence comes from Sporosarcina sp. 179-K 3D1 HS, assembly GCF_047228905.1. NCBI lineage: Bacteria > Bacillati > Bacillota > Bacilli > Caryophanales > Caryophanaceae > Sporosarcina > Sporosarcina sp. 179-K 3D1 HS. The sequence continues at coordinate 47,528 of NZ_JBFEGI010000019.1, read as the reverse complement.
TGCCGGTCGCGTAATAGATCGGGATGGCCACTGCGATTCCCTCCGGTACATTATGGATGGCGACCGCAATGGCAATCGCTACACCGAGCGTCGGATCTTGCAAGGCTGAAGTAAATGTCGCGATTCCTTCCGGAAAGTTGTGGATAGCAATCGCCAACGCTGTGAACATGCCCATCTTCTTCAGTTTGGCATATTCATCATTTGTCGGTCCGGCGTCAACATCCTCTACGCTTTTCACTTCATGGGGATTACCCATGGCTGGAATGAAATGATCAATGAGCGCAATGAGCAGCATTCCACCGAAAAAGCCGGCGATTGTCATCCAATACCCATTTGTCAATCCTAGTTCCGCAACCAGCTCATCTTTCGCTTTGACAAAGATCTCGACGAGCGAGACATAAATCATCACCCCGGCGGAAAAACCCAAGGCAACTGATAAAAACTTCGTATTCGTCCGCTTCGTAAAAAAAGCAAGCAAACTGCCGATGCCCGTCGATAACCCAGCGAACAGCGTGAGGGCGAAGGCAAAGATAATCGTTCCGTCCATACATCCAACATCCTTCTACTTCTAGATAGTATTATTGTATGCCGAAAGTTTCCTTTATACAAGATTTCGGTGACAATATTGATGTTCCTATAGTATGACCGTACCCATCCTGAAGTTCGGGTTAATCGACTACTAATTCCCCCGCTTCGTCCAGTCTTGCAAATACCCCTAATTTCGGATGCATAAAACGATGTCTTTTGACCCCTATTTGGATTTCCGTTCCGGCATATGCCGTTCCGATCGTGATACTGCCCGCTGGTCCCGTCTTAATAAGGGTTTTTACATTATTTTTGGATCCTGTCTCCAACAAGGACACTTTGCCCCGGGCATTGATTTCCCCGCCCCGGCACAGCCCTTGTACGATGACATTTCCTCCTGCCGTTACCGAGCAATGATACAGGCCTTTGGATATGACTTCGATGTCGCCATTGCAATGCAGGACACTGTTAATGGCGTAGGGAATCGTCAAAACAGAGGCCGGTTCCGGCGTTTCCCCATATAATTCCACAAGTGTCCGCGCCTCCAGAATTAGCTGCTCAAAGCCCGCCATATCCTGCACTTCCTGATTCAATGAGCTAATAAACGTGCCGTAACATTTCTGCGCAAACTCCGACCATTCCGGAGTCAGATCCTGTGTATGATTCTTTACATTTTGAATAAACGTCCGGTTTACTTCTTGAAAGGATGTGTACTTCTTCTCCAACAGCAGGCGGATGAGCAAATTCAATTCGGCTTCCGGCACTTCTTTGTCTATTTCCCCACGGACGAGAAGAACTTGCCCGATGGCGGACCGGATCTGCTCCATATAGAGTAATATTTCTTTTAACTGGGCTACAAGCTCTCCGATGATCAATTCCTGTTGACCAACGACGACGGTAGAGGAAAAGACATTCCCTTTAATAAATGTGGACTTCATGGCATGGACGGTGGCCTTTGTCACGGTCCCTCCGACGTGCAGATTGCCTGATGCCCGGACATACATGGATGGGTGGACATTGCCGTCAATCCGGACATCCCCCTCGAACCGGATATTGCCGCTCTCCAAGTTGATTTCTCCACGATGATGCAACTCATGGTTCACGTCAATGTTCACGAATTTCCCTCTCCTATCCATTGTTGGTCTTCCCGAAATGACCGCCACGATGTCCAGATCGATTTGCATCGCATTTTTTCCGGTACGAATGATCACATCCTTCACCGGCTTCACCGGTATCACTTCGCCAAAGAGGCTCTTCCCTTCCTTGCCAGGAACCGCTGCGATTTTCGTTGCGATGACTTGCCCCGCTTCCACATTTAGAATGGGGTTCGTTTCACGGAAATCGACTCGCTCCATGTCCTCCGGCACCTTTTCTTCATAGCGGATATGCACTTCCAAATCGCCATCGAGCCCGGGAACAGGGGGCTCCCCTTTCGCAATAATCGCCTCGAATGGTTCCAGCTCCTCCGTCGCTTTTTTGATCGCTGAAAAGATGAGTCCTTGCTTCACGCCCATATCCTTTAATCGATCCACGATCTTTTGGGGATCCAAATCATTATAAGGCTCTACTTCCTCCTCGGCCTCGATCCGCAGCACCGCCTCATATCCAGTATCGGCTAAAGTCCGTTTAATCTTTTTTCCAGGTGTCAGCAAAAGCAAGGCCAACATATCATGCTCGATCAACTGGATGGAGAACCTCGGCGGAATCCATTCATCATTGACCTTCACTTTCACTTCGTCACCAGGCGTTATAATAACGCGATCCGTCACCCGCTTTTCATTGACATAAAGCCGGACATTGGATGCTGGCCATAGGATGGGGTACGTACCACCAGTAAAAATCGTTTCAATCTGCTTTTGCTTAATCCGTGACGCGGATTCCGCTTTTTCAGTCGCTACGGGTATTCCGATGTGACGAGGACCTTCTTCTGATAGCAGGACTCGGTCCAGATTGTCTTCTATGTTCATGTAGGCGTTTGGAGCAGAAGGATGTTCTACAATTTGTGACACATTCACCTCCGCCAGTGTTTTCCGAAGACCAAATAGGGTTCTGCCTGGATTGGACAATACTTCAATATGTACATCCTCCATTTGCAGTTCCAAGATGGATAGCGCTAGTTGTACGGCTTCATCAATCGTTTCCGCCTTGACTATAATGGACTTCCCCATGTCTTCCCACCTCACTTAGACGCTAATCTGAACACACCTTCCATTCTTTTCTATATATCTTCATTTTATCATACCTTATGCTTTTTTCTAATTATTAGCACAACTTTCAGACTAAAAAAAGAACCATTCCGCATAGTCGCGAAATAGTTCTTTTTCCTTACTTATAGTCCAGCTTCGACTTCTTTGACCATTTCTTTCATAGATTGTAATCCACCGCCGGATAGATACCAATACTCGCCGTTCAGGTAGATCATTTTATCGTTTTGGAATGCGTTTGTTTTCTTCACTAGGTCATTTTCGATAGAATCTTTGGCACTGGCTCCTTGGCCAATTGCAGCATCCCGGTCAATAACGAATAGGACATCAGGATTTTGTTCCAAAATGTATTCAAACGAAATGTTTTGTCCGTGAGTGGAAACCTCAATTTTCTCGTCGGCCGGTTTGAATCCAAATACATCATGGATAATGCCGAAACGGGAATTCGGTCCGTACGCGCTCACTTTTCCTTCGCTGCCAAGAATGACTAATGATTTTGCATCTGTATCTTTAGCTTTGCCCTGGATCGCCTCAATTTGTTCATCGATTTCCGCAAGCTCCGCTTTCATTTCCTCTTCTTTATTAAAGATTTCACCGATCATTTCCATATTATGCTTGAACGAGTCCATATAATGCGCATAGTCAATTCCAACAAAGACTGTTGGCGCAATTTCAGCAAACTGGTCGTACAGATCGGCCTGACGCGAAGAAATGAAAATTAAATCCGGCTTCAAGGCATGGATTGCTTCAAAATCAGGCTCTTTTAAGCTGCCAAGGTTTGTATATTTGTCATCATCATATTTCGAAAGATATCCAGGAACGTTCGCTCGTGGCAAGCCAACTACTTCCACTCCAAGTTCATCCAATGTATCAAGTGTTCCAAAATCAAATACAACTACTTTTTCAGGATTTTTTGTAACCGTTGCTTCCCCAAGTTCGTGAGTGATCGTCAATGTTTCACTTTGTTCAGCAGGTTCGCTTTGTTCAGTAGATTCATTGGAAGGAGTCTCTTCTGACGTGCTTCCGGATGTTTTTTCTTCATTCGACCCACAAGCTACGAGTAAAGCCATGAGGGCGAACATCATTAAGGCGATTGAAAATTTCTTCATTCGATTTCCATCCTTTTCCTTTAAGAATTAAAATACACACAAATTCTGCAGTTGTTCATTTGCTTAATCGGAATGTCCATGTCGTAAATCTCTTTCAAGGCATCCGAGTTGATGATGTCGTTGGTCGGTCCATCTTTCACGACGCGCCCCTCTTTCAACGCGACAATCCGGTCCGAATAGACGGAAGCGAAATTGATGTCGTGAAGGACGATGACGACGGTTTTCCCGAGGTCATCGACGAGCCTTCTTAAAATCTTCATGATCTGGACGGAATGCTTCATATCCAGATTGTTGAGCGGTTCATCCAACAGGATATAATCGGTGTCCTGAGCGATTGTCATGGCGATGAATGCGCGTTGACGCTGCCCGCCCGATAATTCATCCAGATAACGGTCCTGCATATCCATCAATTCCATATAGTCCATCGCCTGCTCGACAATGCGGATATCCTCCGCCGTCAATCTCCCCTTCGAGTGTGGGAAGCGCCCGAAGGAAACGAGTTCCCGGATCGTCAGACGGACATTCATGAAGTTCGACTGCTTTAATATCGAGACCCGTTTGGAGAAGTCGTTCGATTTCATCTTGTGGACGTGATCATTGTCCACCAGTACTTCCCCAGTATCTGCATCGAGGAGGCGGCTTACCATTGATAGGAGTGTCGACTTCCCGGCACCGTTCGGCCCGATGAAAGACGTAATCTTTCCTCGGTGAATATTAACGGTCACCTTTTCAACGACCGCTTTTTTCCCATAAAACTTGGACAGTTCACGGACTTGGATCATGTGGATCGACTCTCCTTCAATAATAAGTAGATGAAATAGACACCGCCGATGAAGTTGATGATGACACTGAGCGTCGTGGAGAAGGTAAATACCCGTTCAACGACCCACTGCCCACCGACCAGGGCAATGACACTCATGACAGATGCACCGATAATCAGAATGGAATGCTTATATGTTTTGAAAAATTGATAAGATAGATTTGCGACAATCAAACCGAAAAACGTAATCGGCCCAACTAGCGCGGTGGATACCGAGATGAGCACCGCCGATAAGACAAGCATCCGCTTGACAATCTTGTCATAGGAAACGCCGAGATTAATAGCCGTATCCCTTCCAAGCGAAAGTACATCGAGTTCATCGATCGAGCGCCATCCGATAATCAGCGCGATTGCGACAAAGCCGAGCGCCCACCAGACGAGTTCCCCGCTGACGTTGTTAAAGCTGGCAAACATTTTATCTTGTACGCGCAAAAACTCATTCGGGTCGATCAATACTTGCAAGAACGTCGAGATGCTTCCGAAAAACGTTCCGACGATGATGCCGACGAGCAATAAGAAATAGATCGGCTGTTTGCCCGACTTGAACAGGAAGCGGTACAAGAGGAGCGCAAACACGACCATTGTTGCGACGGACAAGATGAAATTCACATGTTTATTGACGACCGTCACATGCCCCGAACCGAGGAAGAAGATGACCATGGTCTGCAATAGCAGATAGAGCGAATCAAGACCCATGATGCTCGGAGTCAAAATCCGATTATGGGTGATCGTCTGGAAGATGACCGTCGAATAGGCAATCGCAACACCCGTAATGACCATAGCCAATACTTTGATGCCCCGACGCGGCAACGCATAGTCGAAACTTCCGTTCAATCCATGGAATAGGTACAAACCACAGAAGACGGCCGCGAGCACTGTCAGAATTAGTAATTTAGTTGAGTTACGCATACGCCTTCCTCCTAAACAACAAGTAGAGGAAGATTCCGCTGCCAATGACGCCGACCATCAAACTGATGGAGATTTCGTACGGATAAATGAGAATCCGTCCGAGAATATCGCAAACCAGCAAGAAAATCGAACCGAGCAACGCCGTATGCGGCAGTGTTTTCTGTAAATGGTCCCCTTTGAAAATTGAAACGATATTCGGGATGATCAATCCTAAAAACGGAATCATGCCGACGGTCAACACCACGGTTGTCGTAATGAGCGCCACGAGGATCAATCCGATATTGACAATCCGTTTATAGGCAAGACCGAGGTTTTTGGAGAAATCCTCCCCCATCCCCGCAACCGTAAAACGGTTTGCATACAAATAGGTAATGATTAGCACCGGTATGCTTATGTATAGAAGTTCGTAACGTCCTTTCATGATCATCGAGAAGTCACCTTGCAACCAAGCTGCCATGTTTTGGATCACGTTTGATTTGTAAGCAAAGAACGTGGTGATCGACGACAAAATATTGCCGAACATTAACCCGACGAGTGGAATGAAAATCGCGTCCTTGAACTTGATACGGTCCAAGATTTGCATGAACAAAAGCGTGCCGGCAAGCGCAAATGCAAAGGCGACAATCATTTTCTCAATTGTCGAAGCGTTCGTAAACAATAGCATCGAAACCAAAATTCCGAGCCGCGTCGCATCCAAAGTTCCTGCTGTCGTCGGTGAAACGAATTTATTCCGGCTCAACTGCTGCATAATGAGACCCGCGATGCTCATCCCCGCTCCAGCGAGCAGAATGGCAACAAGCCTCGGCAAACGGCTGATTAAAAAAATCTCCGTCTCCTCCGAACGGAAATCCAGCAGATCCATCGGTGAAATATGGCTCACTCCTACGAAAAGTGACAGGAATGATAGAATGAGTAATGCAATGACCAAATAACGTTTCTTCATAAGATCCCCGGTATCGTTTATTTGCATCCAACATTATCTAATTGAAAATGATTATCAGTTGGTTGCAAACTTATTATAGCATGTGAGAAGAGCGTGTCAATCCTTAATTGAAAATGATTATCAGTGAAGACGGCAACGATTTTGGATGTGGCGGCGGGGTGATGGAGCGAGGGTATGAGCATTGGCGGAGAGCACTGGCGGATGAAAGGTATACACCAATCCATTGAAAAACGCCGGCGCAGTTGGCTGGCGTTCCTTCATTCATTTATTGATTCATACCTTGTTCATTCATCGCGTTTGTGATGTCTACGGCGTTATCCAAAACGTCTTGTGGGACTTCAATTTCTTCAATTTCATTGATTTTGCTAATGATTGATTTCATTTTTTGGATAATGTGCATTTCCTGACCTTCCACAGCCATGGTCATATCCATATCCATGTTGAACGCATTTGTTTGGAAGGTTTCTTTATCAATGAAAATCTCGAACTTTAGGCTTTTAACGTTCATGTTTTCCATCATTTCGGCTTCTTCCTCGCCCATTTCCATTCCTGCTGGCATATTGTCCGCAATCGCTTGTTTCATTAAGCTATTGAACTTTTCACCCTCTGCCGTCAATGTGAGGATGAACTCATCATCGGTCTGCTCGAATTGGAAGTCATCCGCGAACTCTTTGAACATCTCCATATCTGGCGTCGGATCCGCACCGCCACCCATTTGAGCCATCATATCGTCCGACATTTCTTGCGGGAATTTCAACCATTGTTCAGATTCCGGATCAAACATGAAAAATCCATCTTCTGTCATGTAGATCTCCGTATCCATGGAACCCTGCTCTCCCATATCCATGTTCATCTTTTGATACATGGCGACCGGTTCTATGATCATGTCCAAATCCATTTTAATCTTGCTATCCATCTTCATGTCTTCACTCGGTACTTCGATTTTTTGCTGGATGTCCATCTTGGCATGCATGCTCTTCATATCTTCCGAAGCTTCCATCGCCTTCTGGTACACTTCCATTGCCGTCAAGTCACTCTGCTGATCGACCTCTTCATTTTTCGTGTCAGTTTCCTCATTTGTATTCGGCTCCGAATCCGCAGGGGTCTCCGTTTTCGGCGTCGCAGTCGAATTACATGCACTTAAAGCTAGAGCCAACATGACGATGGCTAGCCCTTTCAACCAATTTTTCAAATCTACTCCACCCTTTCAAAACTATTTACAGCTCACTCATTCATACGGTCCAGCCGGCAAAGAGTTCCATCTTTTTAGTCGATTTTCATTTTTGAACCAAATGTCTTATCTCTATTTCTTAAGCCATTCGGCATGCTTAATCATTTAATTGGAAAGATTGGTTTAATTCCAAAAAGAGCAGGGTATACTTCTAACATCCCACCACCTTTCTCTTAAATTGAAAACTGCACCCCATCCAGAATGGGGTGCAGCTTTTTTTAATGACTGACGATGAACTCCTCGAATCGATCTCGTTCCACAATATCCATCTCCACTGTCAATAATGTGCCGTTTTCTTCATATTCCGTGTTTTTCACATTCGCTTTATCATTCAAATAGGCGACGATATCTCCCCGATCGAAAGGGACGAGCAATTTACACGTGACATATTGTTCGAAAATCTTTTTCTTGATCAACCCGACCAGTTCGTCGAGGCCGGCTTCCTCTTTCGCAGAGATCCACACACTATTGTCCCGGACGGCTGGATAAGGAATGCCGGCCAGATCCGCTTTATTATACACGTTCAGCGTTTCCACATTTTCTACTCCAACGTCATGAAGTGTGTCGTTGGTCACATCCATCATGAATTGGTACTCCTCATTCGAGACATCAACCACATGTAATAGCAAGTCGGCGTTCCGGGCTTCTTCCAACGTTGAACGGAACGCTTTCACTAGATGGGTGGGCAACTTCGATACAAAACCGACCGTGTCCGTCAAGATGAATTCTTTATTATCAATCAGCTTCACTTTCCGGATGGACGTATCCAATGTAGCGAAGAGCATATCTTCCTCGAATACTTGTTTCGCATGATCCGGATCCATCTTGGCAAGCAATTTATTCATCAGCGTGGATTTCCCCGCGTTCGTATAGCCAACAATAGAAACAACCGGTGTTCCGCTCTTTTTCCGTTGCTTGCGCTGTGTTTCGCGCTGATCCTTCACCTGTTCCAAATCCCGGCGTAGCTTGGCAATCTGGTCTTCAATTTTCCTGCGGTCGAGCTCGAGTTTCGTTTCCCCGGCCCCTTTGTTTTGGAAACCGCCGCCCGTTCCGCCTCCTTGACGGCTTAGAGAAGCGCGTAATCCAACCAACCGTGGCAATGTGTATTGCAATTGTGCCAGTTCCACCTGCATCCGGGCTTCCCGTGTCCGTGCCCGTCGCGCGAAAATATCCAGAATGAGCATCGTCCGGTCAATCACTTTACATTCCAGTTCCTGCTCCATATTGCGGATTTGGGACGGCGTCAGTTCATCGTTGAAGATGACGAGATTGGCATCCGTTTCCTCATACATTCGACGAATTTCCTCGACTTTCCCTTTCCCAACGTACGTAGAAGGATGACGTCTCTCCAAGTTTTGGATGACCATTCCAACCACTTCCACATCAATCGCTTCCGCCAAGCTTTTCAATTCTTCCATTGTATAATCGAAATGCTCGTCCGTTTGTTCATGAACACCAACAAGTACGGCATGTTCCACTAAAATATCCATTCAACGACCCCTTTCGAAAAAACCACTTATTTAATATCTTACCATATAGGCACTTCTCTCCTAGCCGTATACGACCTCTCTCAAGCGCTCTTTGCCTTCCGTTTGTTCGACAAACTTCAGCACAGCGTTTGGCAAGCGGATGTCATGAGCATCCCCGACTTTTCGGGATAATAAAATCGCCCATTCGCCCGTCTCTTTCAAAGGGTCTCTCACGCCAAAGACACATTCCTTAATTTCCAATTCCTCATTTGGCGGAGCGATCGTTCCATCTTTCCGCAGCTTGGCGAAACGGATATCTTCCGGCTCTTCCCATTCAATAAAAAACGGATACGGCAATTCGTCTGAAATCGGTTGGTCGATAAACAGCATTTTCCATTTCCGCAATTGCCCGTCTGTCGTACGGCGTTCCGCGTCCAACACGCCGGATGTGGTGAACCCTTTATTTTGCACTTCTTCGTTAAACGCCTCAATACCTTCAACCGATAGGCATAGCGTCCCCCAACCTTCCCCTTTCTCCAAATCATGGAGCATCAGTTTCGTCAGCGGATGATTGACCGATGATGCAATGTCCATCCGATTGACGGAAAGCCATTCCACATAGGCATTTCTTACATACCGTAGCGCGTTATGGGTCCCCCATTTTTCATGTCGGCCACCGACAACAGCCGGGCGACCCGTCTCTGCTTGTTCCTCCACGACTTGTTCCGGGGGTTTATTTGTAAAATACACGACGTGGTCCAATTTCATGAGATGGAAACCTCCTAAATAATTAGAATTCTAATGACTCAAATGATAGCATGATTCTAATCTAAACGCTTTCAAATGAAAGAAGAGGCCACCCGGATTTCCGGATGACCTCTTTTACTTATGATCTTTCCTTCTCCAACAATTCCATCGTCTCATTGAACTCCCTTTCAATTTCGGGGTCAGGGCGATACGTTGCCAAACTAACTAGGTAGGTGACGACAAGACAGACGAGAAACCCTGGGACAATTTCATACAGATTATCGGTTAAAACTTTAATATTACCCCACACACCGACCGTGACGGCGCCTGCCACCATTCCCCAAAGGGCTCCTTTGGCCGTGATTTTATTCCAGTACAGAGAAAGGAGGATGATAGGTCCAAACGCGCCGCCGAATCCAGCCCAAGCAAAGGAAACCAATTTCAAGATAGATTCTTTATTCGGCCAAGCCAAGATGAGCGCAACAATGGAAACAATCAGCACGGCCATCCTCCCTAAAAAGACGTACTGCTGGTCCGATGCGTCTGACTTATAAATCGCTTTGTATAAGTCTTCAATCAAAGCGGACGAGGTGACGATCAACTGGGAAGAAATCGTACTCATAACGGCTGCCAAGACAGCTGCCAACATGATTCCCGCGATGAACGGGTGGAAAATGATTTGGCCGAGCGCGATGAATACCGTCTCGCTATCCACTAATGTCGCACCTGGATTTTGGCGGTAATAGGCGATACCAACAAGCGCTGTCGCAATCGCTCCGGCAAGACTGAGGAACATCCAGCCAATGCCGATTCGACGTGCACTCTTCGTCTCTTTAACGGAACTGATCGCCATGAAACGGACGATGATATGTGGTTGTCCAAAATACCCGAGCCCCCAGGCAACTGAAGATAAAATACCGAAAAACGTTGCTCCGGACACCAGATTTAATAATTGCGGGTTCACTTCCCGAATAGTGGCTGCCGTTTCCGAAAGGCCACCTGTTATAAAGACTCCGACAATCGGAACGAGTATTAATGCAAAAAACATGATGAATCCTTGAACAGCATCGGTATAACTGACCGCCAAAAACCCTCCGAACAGCGTATAAGCGATTACAACAGCTGATACGATCAGGACCCCTGCATGATAGCTCAAACCGAAAGAACTAAGAAAAAATTTCCCGCCCGCCACCATGCCGGATGATACATAGAACGTAAAGAAAACGAGGATAATAATGCCTGAAGCTATGCGCAATAAACGCGATTTGTCCTTAAGTCGATTCTCCAAAAAACTTGGTATTGTGATGGAGTCATTGGACACTTGCGTATAGACACGGAGTCGTGGTGCAACAAGCAACCAGTTTAAATAGGCTCCGACCGTCAGCCCGATTGCAATCCAAGCTCCGACCAGGCCCTTAGCATAAATGGCCCCCGGCAGCCCCATCAATAGCCAGCCCGACATATCCGCTGCCCCTGCACTAAGTGCCGTGACGGCAGGACCGAGTGAACGTCCTCCCAGCATGTAGTCCGTCAAGTTGGATGTTTGTCTAAAAGCATACCAACCGATGAGTAGCATTAAGGCCATGTATAAAATAATAGCAATTAATTGATATAAATCGTCATTCAAAGTTTGTCTCCTCCTTTAGCTATCTAATCATAACAATCTATACCCCAATCGACTATACCAGAATTACATTTATCTTTTAACATGTTGTATGATGGACACGAAGCGACAAATTGATTCCCACCCTATTATATTTCCCGGGAAATGAACCTTATTCGACAAGGAGGAGATGTCGTTGAATCATGAAAATTTTTTAAACGAAACAATTGAAATGGCTTTGGATAATGTGCAGAAAGGTGGTGGTCCTTTTGCGGCGATTGTTGTGAAAAAAGGACAAATCATTGGCCGGGGAACCAATCGGGTCCATATTGATAACGACCCATCAGCTCATGCCGAACTGCTCGCAATCCGGGAGGCCTGTTCTTTTCTCGGCACCATCGACTTATCCGACTGTGTCCTATATGCCAGCGGCGAGCCATGCCCGATGTGTCTCGGAGCCGCTTACTGGTCCACCGTCGGCACCATTTATTATGCATGCAGCAAAGCGGAAGCATTAGAGGAAGCCCAATTCACGAATCCACTCGCCGCTTATTTTCCTGATCAATCAAAAGCACCGGAAGACCGCCAAGTCCCGTTTATCCAAATAAAAACTAGCGATGCCCTCTCCCCATTTCATGAATGGAATCGACTTCACGAGAATTTGGACGTTTAATTTGGAAAGGCGAGGGGAAATAGAACGGTAAGGAGGCGATGCGGCATGCCTTGGAACAAACAGGACTATCCGGCTTCCTTGAAAAACCTGGAATCGGAAGTCAGGGAAAAGGCCATAGAAATTGCCAATGCCTTGTTAGAGGAAAATTATGAGGATAGCCGCGCAATCGCGATTGCCACGGCCAAAGCTAGAGAATATGTTCACGGCGAAAATGGCGACCGTCCAGAATACGAAGTGAAACCACGGCAAAATGAATGGATTTTAATGAAAGCCGACGGGGAACGTGCCATTTTCAAAGAGGACACCAAGCACGAGTTATTGGAAAAAGCGAAGCCATACGTCAATGATCAGAATGGCGTGTTATCCATTTACCATGAAGACGGCTCATTCGAAAATAGGCTATATGAATGAGAAAGAGCGTATTCCTTGAGGTTGGCAAGGAATACGCTACTTTATCGTTATGATTGATGTTGTACCGCTTTTTCTTCGGACATCTCCCGAAGCTTGAACTTCTGGATTTTTCCCGAAGCGGTCATTGGATAGGCGTCAGTAAATTCAATGTATCTCGGGATTTTGTGGTAGGAAATATTCCCTTTACAGAACTCGCGGACAGATTCTTCATCAATGTCTGCACCTTCTTTTGGAATAATCCACGCCATCATTTCCTCCCCGTACTTCGGATCTGGCACGCCGACGATTTGGACGTCCAAAATGCCTGGGTGCTTATAGAGGAACTCTTCTACTTCACGCGGGTAGATGTTTTCCCCTCCCCGGATGACCATGTCTTTAATCCGACCGGTAATATCGATATAGCCGTCTTCGTCCAAGATGGCGATATCGCCCGTATGGAGCCAACCTTCCGAATCAATCGCCTGGCGTGTCGCTTCTTCGTTATTGTAATAGCCCTTCATGACATGATAGCCACGTGTGCACAGTTCGCCTGGTTCTCCAACAGGTACTTCCTCTCCCGTTTCCGGATCGATGATTTTCACTTCCACGTGAGGATGCGGCTTTCCAACAGTTGAAGTCCGTTTTTCAATGGAATCATCGGTACGAGTTTGCGTAATAACGGGAGATGACTCGGTCTGACCATAACAGATGGTGATTTCATCTGCCCCCATCTCTTCCATGACACTCTTCATCACTTCAATCGGACAAGTCGTTCCTGCCATGATGCCAGTCCGCAATGTGGAAGTGTCGAAGTTTTTGAATTCCGGATGGTTTAATTCTGCGATAAACATCGTCGGTACGCCGAGAAGAGCCGTACATTTCTCGTCCTGAACCGCCCGGAGAACACGTAGCGCTTCAAACTGCTCCACTAAGACCATTGTCGATGCGTGGGTAACGGCTGAAAGCGTTCCCAAAACACAACCGAAACAATGGAAGAACGGTACTGGAATACAGACCCGGTCCTTTTCAGTTAATTTTTGGAAGTCACCGATCAGCTTTCCGTTGTTCACCACGTTATTATGTGTCAGCATGACACCTTTCGGAAAACCGGTCGTACCGGAAGTATATTGGATATTGATGACATCTTCGGGATCCAGGGAGTTAAATCGCTCCTCTAACTGCTCATCCGTCACGGCTTCCCCATGCGCCATGAATTCCGACCATTTGTACATTCCTTTTTCTTCTTTTTCGGTCATCAGGATAACCCGTTTAAAATGCGGAAGTTTTTCACAGGAGATCTCTCCGCCTTGCGCATTCACTAACTCCGGGCAAACTTTTTGTATGATATCTATATAACTAGTACCTTTAAATCCTTCATCTAAAATAAGCGTTGTCGAATCGGATTGTTTTAGCAAATACTCCAATTCAGCAGCCTGATAATTCGTATTGACGGTTACAAGGACAGCCCCCATTTTCCCTGTTGCATATTGGCTTAAGAGCCATTGTCTTTTATTATCCGACCAAATGGCGACATGTTCCCCTTTTTGAATGCCCATTCCCATGAATGCTTTTGCCAATTGATCCGTCTCTTCGTCAAACTCTTTGTACGTTTTTCGGATGCCGTGTTCCGGGTAGACGTAGGCTTCTATTTCAGGAAAACGTGATGCCTGCTCTCTTACTATTTCCCCAACTGTTTTGTTCAGTAATGCCATTTCACAAATCCCCTTCCCCTGAAAATTCATACTCTCCAAACTATTTTATCATAAAATTCAAAACAACGTACAGTAGTTTTTAATTTTTCTGGAGAAAAAGCCCAGTTAATTAGCAATTATTTCACAATTTTTTCATAGATTAAGCATGCTATTAGTGACCGTTCTCTAAAATTTGGTACGCTGAAGTTAGTTGTTATTTCATAAAGGAGGATTTCATGGTAATCGAATTATTGACATCGCATGCTTCCGTCCGGAAATACAAGGATGTCCAAATCTCAAAAGAAGCGGTGCACGAACTAATTCGTGCCGGGCAACATGCAGCGAGCTCCCATTTTGTTCAAGCCTATTCCGTCATTCACGTCACAGATGAAGAAAAACGGAAGAAATTGGCCGAGCTCACGAAAAATCCAAAGCAATTTTCGACAGCAGGCGCGGCGCTTGTCTTTTGCACGGATTATTGCCGACTTGAAAAAGCGGCTGCATTGGCAGGTAAGGAAATCGAATATGCCTATGCAGAAAACATGCTGGTTGGCGCCATTGACGTCGCTCTTTTTGCGCAAAATGTTGTCATTGCCGCCGAGTCCAAAGGCTATGGTATTTGCTATATCGGCGGAGTCCGTAATGCTCCCCAGGAAATCAGCGAGCTGCTCGAATTGCCGGCTGGCGTTGCCCCGCTGTTCGCTGTCACGATCGGCGTACCCGACGAAGCCAATGAAGTTAAACCACGCTTGCCCGTCGAAGCAATCATTCATGAAAATGCGTATGATGCTGGTAAATACGACGAGCTGCTCCCCGCTTATGATGAGACGATGAATGAGTATTACCAACACCGCGGGTCCAACCAAAAAGACGTCAAATGGTCTAACCAAATGGCCGACTTTCTATCCACCCCTCGACGTACGTACATGAAAGGCTTTTTGGAGAAACGCGGGTTCAAGTTTAATTAAATCTGTACTTTGGAAGCCAGCCGGTACGCTGGCTTCTTTTTCATGCCAAAATCGGGAGCTTTTTGATATATTATAAGGAACACAAAAAGGAGCGATTGTCATGCAATTTGAAGAATTAGTGGACGAACTGGCGCGGCGGATGACCGATAGTTCATTCATCAGCGGGACGATTAGCCAATCCCGCACGAAATCGGATGAAGTCAAGCGAGTCAAGGTAAAGCCGATTGAGTTAAAAGGCCATCTGCATTTACAGTTTGAATATCAATTTGAACGCATCTTGCAGCATGAAAACGTGCCCGCGAGCGAAGTTCACGGCAAGCTCTCCGAACTGCTGGAACGGTATAAACAAGTCCATGCCGAGTTCGCGGATGAAAAAATACATGTGCAACTTTCCAAGAAGTTCAAGGTGATGTGGAAGTCCGATCAAATTCATTCCAAAAAAGTTGTCGATTTGTCCCATAATCGAAAAAAACAATATTTGCTTGATGACACCACACCGTACCCTTTCCTCATCCGGTTAGGCGTCCAGTCCCCCGACGGCAAAGTGAAAAAGCAGAAGTATGACAAGTTTCGGCAAATCAATCGGTTCATCGAATTCATCGACGATTCGCTTACCCACTTGCCAAAAGACCGGACCATCCGCATTCTGGACTTCGGTTCCGGGAAGTCCTATTTGACGTTTGCCCTCTATCATTATTTGCGGATTGAAAAAGGGCTGGACATTAATGTGACCGGACTTGATTTAAAAAAAGAAGTCATTGAGGAATGCAGGCAAATCGCACAGGACTTGAACTATGACAACTTGGAATTTCTCGTCGGGGACATCAATGATTATAATGAGGAAACGGCTGTTGACATGGTCGTCACTCTTCACGCTTGTGACGTTGCAACCGACATGGCGCTCGCCCGTGCGGTTCGATGGGGAGCCCGCGTAATCTTGAGTGTGCCTTGCTGCCAGCATGAACTGTTCGGCCAAATTCAATCACCTGAACTACAAGTTCTATTGAAACATGGGTTGATCAAAGAACGCTTCTCCGCTCTTGCGACAGATTCAATCCGGGCAGAGTTGCTATCACTTGTCGGATACGAAAGCCAGTTATTGGAATTTATAGATATGGAACATACCCCGAAGAATATTTTAATCCGAGCGTACCGAACGGAAAAGCGACATTCAACGGAAACCATTCAACAATATAAAGCCTTTCGGGACATGCTCGGTGCGAAGCCTTTTTTGGAGAAGGAACTTTTGCAAAGTAATCACTTGTTTCTTAGCGAATAAACCGGTAATCCTACAGGCTTTCTAACATATTTTTAATTTCATATAAATTTAGTATGTATTATCAGGATTGTATCTGTTATAATCAATTCATCGCAATTACGTCGAGGCGTAATGGATTAGGAAAGGATGAAACGTTTTGCGTGTAGTGAACAACATTGCGGACCTGATCGGTGACACGCCGTTAGTGAAGATAAATCGGTTAGCTGATTCGAACGGTGCGCAAGTTTATGTGAAACTTGAATATTTCAACCCCAGCCGGAGTGTAAAAGACCGTGCTGCTTATAATATGATCGTCGAAGCGGAGAAAGCGGGTTTGTTGAGTCCAGGGGCTACAATCATTGAGCCGACATCCGGCAATACAGGGATCGGCTTAGCAATGACTGCTGCAGCCCGTGGCTATCAAACAATCATCGTCATGCCGGATTCTTCTACAATGGAACGGATCAATGTTTTAAAAGCATATGGAGCGGAAGTCGTGCTGACGCCGAGCGACGAGAAAATGCCCGGTGCCATTCAAAAAGCAGAAGAAATCGCGAAGGAAATCCCCAATAGTTTCATACCGATGCAGTTTGAAAATGAAGCCAATTCGGACATCCACCGGACAACGACTGCACCAGAAATCATTTCAGCCTTGGAATCTATCGGCCGGAAACTTTCCGCATTCGTGGGAACGGCGGGAACGGGCGGAACGATAACGGGAACAGGTGAAACGTTGAAGGAATATGATGAAACCATAACGGTTCATGTTGTCGAACCCGCAGGCTCCCCTGTCCTATCGGGCGGAAAACCTGGAAAGCACAAACTGGTCGGCACAAGTCCCGGATTCATTCCTCCGATTTTAAATACTTCCGTCTACGATGAGATATTTAAAATAGAAGATGAAGAAGCTTATGAAACTGTTCGAAATTTAGCTGCTCGTGAAGGAATCCTGCTTGGACCAAGTGGCGGGGCTTCAGTCTACGCAGCATTACAAGTAGCGAAACGACTAACTCCGGAACAAACAGTTGTCTGTATTGCGCCAGATACCGGGGAACGCTATTTATCCAGTGACTTATTTAACTATTGACGGGGTGGTACAAACGCTGTACTTCCCTTAAATGAATTCCGACTAAATTGATTAGAAAAGTTTGAGGTGAGGAAATGTATTTAGAAATTGACGGCATCGAAAAAAGCTTTATGAACGAAAGCAAAGAACGAGTCAAAGTACTTGATCATATTGACCTTGAAATTGAAAAAGGAAGTTTTGTCTCGATCGTCGGACCTTCGGGATGCGGGAAATCGACCCTTCTATATATGATTGCAGGGTTGGAAAAACCGGATGCAGGCAGTATCCGCATTTCAGGGAAACCAGTTGAAAAACCGGGACCTGACCGTGTCGTTGTGTTCCAGGAAGCCGGTTTATTCCCTTGGCTGACCGTCTTGGAAAACGTCACCTATGGTTTGTTGCTTAAAAAGATGCCGAAACAAGAGGCCGAAGCAAAAGCGATCGATATTTTGAAGATGGTCCATCTCAGCAAGTATATTCACTCCTATCCACATCAGCTTTCAGGAGGAATGAAGCAAAGGGTGTCCATTGCTAGAGCCTTGGTGATGGAGCCAGATATTTTATTAATGGATGAACCTTTCTCTGCATTGGATGAGCAAACGAGAATGGTTCTGCATAAAGAACTAATTGAAATTTGGAAGAAAACAAAAGTAACCATTTTTTTCGTCACCCATAACATTCGGGAAGCCGTTCTTCTATCCGAAAAAGTCGTTGTTTTTGCTACAAGACCTGGGAAAATTAAAGAAATTATCCCGGTTCCGACCTCGACGGACGGAGTGTTACCGGATAGTGTGACGCTTCATACCGAACAAAAAATATTATCTATTTTAGAAGAAGAAATTGAGAAAGTGTTGAAGGAGGAGATGGGCGATGACTACAGCTTTAAGACGAATCATCTTCATCGCAATGATAGCGGCGATATGGGAAGTCACATCTAGATTTTCGGGACTGCCGGATTTCATGTTTCCTCGTTTGACACAAGTCATCGAAACATTGTTTAACGGTATCGTCAACGGACAAATTTTAGCGGCGATCGGAAAAAGTATGAGTCGTTTGCTCATCGGTTTTGCGATAGCCATTGTGTTAGGTTTGATCATGGGCTATCTCATTTGGCGGTTTAAACTGGTGGAAGATACGCTCGGTTTCTTGGTCACTGCCTTGCAATCTATTCCAAGTATCGTCTGGTTCCCTCTTGCGATTATTTGGTTTGGTTTAAATGATTTTTCCATTCTATTCATTGTTACGATCGGAGCCACTTGGACGATGACCGTCAGCGCAACGAGCGGTTTCCGGAATGTGCCGACGCTTTACCAGCGGGTCGCGAAGACATTCGGTTCAACGGGACTGCACTTCATTCGCACCGTCATATTACCGGCGTCCGTCCCACAATTGCTTTCCGGATTACGCATCGCTTGGGCATTTTCATGGCGCGCGTTGATGGCAGGGGAACTTTTAGGTTCCGGCGGCGGGCTTGGGCAGCTGTTGGAAACCGGAAGATCACTTGGACAAATGGACCTTGTCATTTCCGTCATGATTATTATTGCGATCATCGGAACGATTATGGATAACGTTGTATTTTTACGCTTGGAGCGGTCGGTTCAGAAAAAATGGGGTCTCGCTTGATCCACAAAAAAGGAGAATTTCAAATGAAAAAAACATGGATTTTCACAATCATTTCCGTTTTATTGCTAGGCGTCTTAAGTGCTTGCTCGGGTGGCGGGGAGAAATCCTCCTCTTCGTCTAATGCCAACACGGTGAAAATCGGGTACTTCCCGAACTTGACTCATATCGCTACGATTGTCGGACTTGAACAAGGCTATTTCCAAGAAGAATTTGGCGATGATATCACAATTGAAACGAAAACAGTCAGCAATGGCGGCCTCTTCATGGAAGCGATGACGACGAAATCGATTGATGTTGGAACAGTTGGGCCGGGTCCGTTGCTAAACTTCTACGTGAAGAATCCGACATTCCGCCTAATTTCGGGCGCGGTCAATGGAGGCGCGGTGCTCGTTGCAAGTGAAGGAGGCGGCGTATCCGAGCTGGCCGATCTAGATGGCAAAAAAGTAGCAATCCCCGTAATCGGTAGTACACAAGATGTCATGCTTCGAAAAGCGTTGCAAGAAGTAAACTTAAAAACAACGAATAACGGCGGAACAGTTGAATTATTTGCGGCAGCTCCAGCCGATACCGCTACCCTATTCGTTCAAAACTCCGTGGACGCCGCAGCCACTCAGGAACCTTGGGGCAATATTTTGGAATCACAAGCCAACGGCAAACTGATTCTCGACTGGGATGAATTTGCTTGGGGTAAAGACTCCACGAATACTGTGGTAGCAGCTAGCGATGAGTTTCTGAAAAACAAAGAATTGGCGGCAGCCTACTTGCAAGCTCATAAAAAAGCAGTTGAATTCATCCAGCAAAACCCGGAAGAAGCACAAGATTTGGTCATCAAACATATTAAAGATTTGACTGGCAAGGAAATCAATAAAGATGAAACAGCCGCTGCGTTCCAACGTCTGGAAGTCACGACAGAGGTGAACGAACAAGTCATTCAGGAGATGGCTGATATTAGTAAAGAAGCGGGTTATATCGACAGCAATGATATCGATGGATTGATCGACCTTTCCTTACTTCAATAATAGAACGAGTTGCATTCCCCCACGCTGCCCATCGTAATAACGGGATTACCGGCACGTGGGTTTTTTCTTCTAATTGTAATTCAGAAAATAGGGACAATGGAGAGGGCAAATGTTATGAAAAAACTAAAACTGGTTGTTTTAATTCTACTGATCACCGTAGTCGGGGCCTGCTCCAATGAATCCAAAGCAAGCGGAAATTCAACTGTAAAAATCGGATACTTCCCAAACTTAACCCATCTCCCCACCATAGTCGGGCTAGAAAAGGGCTATTTCCAAGAGGCTTTCGGAGATGAAGTGACAATTGAAACGAAAACGGTCAGCTTTGGAGGATTGTTCATGGAAGCGATGGCCACCAAAGCTATTGATATTGGAACAGTCGGCCCTAGCCCCGTCCTTAATTTTTATGTCAAAAACCCCGCCTACCATATACTCTCCGGTGCAGTTAATGGAGGTTCCGTAGTTGTCGCTAGAGAAGATAGCGGCATTGCAACGTTCCGTGATCTGGACGGTAAGAAAGTTGCCATTCCGGGAATCGGGGGTACCCAAGACATCATGATCCGAAAAGCGCTTAAAGATGCCAATTTAGGAACGACAACGAATGGCGGTACCGTTGAACTGTTTGCATCCGCCCCGGCAGAGACCACCACCTTGTTTGTCCAAAAGTCTGTGGATGCCGCCGCTTCCCCTGAACCATGGGGTCATATTTTGGAATCACAAGTAAACGGCAAACTGATTCTCGACTGGGACGAATTTGCTTGGGGCAAAGACTCGACGAATACGGTGGTTGCGGCGAGTGACGAGTTTCTGAAAAACAAAGAATTAGTGGCGGCCTACTTGCAAGCCCATAAAAAAGCAGTCGAATTCATCCAGCAAAACCCGGAAGAAGCACAAGCACTGGTTATTAAACATATTAAAGATCTGACAGGTATGGAGCTCAACAACGAAGAAATAGCAGCCGCGTTCCAGAGACTGGTAGTCACGACAGACGTCAACGAACAAGTAATTCAGGAAATGGCGGATATTAGCAAAGAGGCTGGCTATATTAATAGTAATGACATCGAAGGTTTGATTGATTTGTCGTTATTGAAATGAGAAAAGCACGTGGCGGAAGACTTTTGGCCTTCCGTCACGTGCTTATTATCTTTCACAAGCGATTAAGTCTTTATCCCGATCGCTCTTTGCATTAGCCTTGTATAATGCCTCAGATACAAATGGCTTGTATTTCGTTTTACCGCCTTTATTTTTCACGGAAGCAGATTTCGCTACGCCTCCCCGATACACCTTATTGAGCTCTTTGCAGTTCGCGAATTCTACAATTTTTGGTCCGGCCGCCTCTACATCTGCAGCACTGAATGAAAAACTGATGGCTAGGCAAAAAGCGATCACCAGAACCCCTACTTTTCTCATACACTCACCTCTATGTGAATCATAAACCGCTTTTCCAAACTTTTCAAGGTTAAATTTGGGCAATCAGGTAAATACGGTTAAACGGCCTGACGATGATGAGTTGTTCCTTTGCGAGCAATTAAACAGGGCTTATGCGACTGAACAGCGAGGGACTGCCCCTCTTCGGGCGATTAAACACTCGTTATATGCCCGAACAGCGAGGGACTGCTACTCTTCGGACGATTAAACACTCGTTATATGCCCGAACAGCGAGGAACCACTTCGCTTCGGGCGATTAAACACCCGTTATGCGACCAAACAGCGAGGGACTGCTACTCTTCGGGCGATTAAACACTCGTTATATGCCCGAACAGCGAGGGACCGCTCCACTTCGGGCGATTAAACACCCGTCATACGACCAAACAGCGAGATACCGCTCCGCTGCGTACGATTAAACGGTGATTATAGCTTCTTCACAAACTCCGATTTCAGCTGCATGGCGCCAAACCCGTCGATTTTGCAATCGATGTCATGGTCGCCTTCCACCAACTTGATATTTTTCACTCTTGTCCCCATTTTGACGGGATTCGAGCTACCTTTCACTTTCAAGTCTTTGATAACTGTAACCGTATCCCCATCACTTAATATATTGCCGTTCGCGTCAATCCAGACTCTCTCCTCTTCGACCGCTTCCTCCTGTGGATTCCACTCATGCGCACACTCTGGGCACACGAGCATATTCCCGTCTTCATACGTATATTCTGAATTACATTTTGGGCAATTTGGTAGTGCCATTGTTCCATTTCCTCCTTTTTATTTCATCCAATAGTTAGCTACTCTCCGCCTCTATACTGGCATAGTCTTGCATTATTGACAAGTCGGCCTAATTTTCTTCCGGTGTGTAGATGGCCAGTAAGCTTACAGTAAGGCAGGCATTCTACAATGAAATCGTTAACAGTTGTTAACCAATTAAAAGGAGGGAATAGTACATGTCTGAATTAACAAACAGCGCAAAACAATTTTCACCTGTCTTCTGGATGAAAAATCCTGGCCTCACGCCAAAAATGAATGAAAACCGTCGTGATTTTATTAATCCCGATTGGATTGAATGGACCGATTGGTTGATGCCTGGAACTTATTTTAAACTGTTGTACTGCGATCTGGTCTCCGGAAACTTCACTTTGCTACTTAAAGTGGATCCGAACACGAAAGCAGCCGTCCATTGGCATCTCCAAAATTCGGAAGCCTATATCATAGACGGGACTTTCTACTATGATGAAGAAGGTGATGATCGTGGACATCCTGGGTATTATACTTGTGAACCTGCAGGGCATGTCCATGAACCGTTCACTTCACCTGAAGGATGCACGATGCTCGCGATTTCGCATGGTCCGATAGGCGGTTACGACGATGACGGAAATCTTGCTGTGATGGCTGATGCCCGACTGCACTATTATATGGCGAAAGAAAACAATGCACTCCAACATACGACGGTAGTCGATTACACCTTTGGGACGACCGAATTGCAAGATTGAATCTCCTTGTTCTTAGGCTATTCAGAAAGTGCTTCCCGCTTTCTGAACAGCCTTTTACTTAATGCAAAAAACACTCCCGTATCGCTCTTTAGAGTTGTACGAGGAGTGTTTTTTGCTGTTTTTATTCAGTCGCCGCCGTCGCAGCTACCATATCAATCATGACCTTGTCCATTTCATTCACAAGCCTAAAGCCACCATCCACGATGATCGAAATTCCTGTTAGGAAACCGCTATCAGGCGAGGCTAGAAATGCCGCAGCTGCAGCTACATCGTCCGGCGAACCGACTGTCCCGGTCGGTGTCGAAGTTGCCAGTCTTTCTTCTGCCACATCCAGAAGATCACCCGTCAATGCGGATCGGATAATGCCAGGCTTTAATGCGTTTACCGTAATCCCGAATAACCCTAATTCTTTTGCGCTACTTTCGGTCAGTCCGAGCAACGCATATTTGGCCGTCGCATAATGGGCAAAATATTGAAGCGCCGTTTCCGATGCCAAGGAAGACATATTAATAATCCTCCCGTATCTCTGTTTTTTCATATGAGACGCAGCTGCACGTAAACAATAAAATGATCCATTCACGTGAATGTCTAACATTGTTTGCCATTCCACATCGCTCATCTGCTCAATAGGCGCTGGATTTCCAGGTATTCCCGCATTGTTAACGAGAATTTCCAAAGTTCCATTTTGTGCAACTATATGGTCAATCACGCTCGTCACATTTTCCGCAGAGCGAACATCCAGCGGAAGAAATTCCGCTTTGCCACCCTCTTGCCTAATCTCTTGAGCTGCAGCCTGTCCCGCCTTTTCGTTAATATCCGTAATCCAAACAAATGCACCCTCGCACCCCAACTTTTTGGCAATCGCTTTTCCGATACCGCTGGCTGCTCCTGTCACTAGTGCAGTCTGACCTGTAAACTTTTTCATACACTTCTCCCCCTCCCCAATGTAGTGATTGTAACGCTTTCATTGTAAGGAGAGAATCTTACTGGAACCTTACATCGACAACACTTTACTAAATTCGGGCCTAATGTTTATTCCCAATTCTTTTTTAAATAAATCTACCGCCCATTCTATCGCTTTATGTGCCTTTCCACTTTTTCCAGTTTTGTGAAGAAGCAGAGCATAATCCAAATGGATCTGTTCTTCTAATGGCTCCAACTTTAAAACAATCTCCAATATCTCAATCGCTTCTTCAAATTTTTCATTCTGCCGGCACTGGACAGCCCACTGTCGAAGGGCACGTAAATAACTTTCCCGAAGAGACAATCGACTTTCAAACAGCCATTCCTCGTGAGGATATTCGGTCAATAAATCACCCTGATATAATGTAATTGCTTTTCGAAGTAATTCGTAACTATACGGCTGCTCCAATACTCTTTTTAAACATTCCGTATCCATCTCGACCTCTTCGAAATGGAAATAGTAATGCGAACCGTCGTATGTGATATAGTTCGACATTCTCCCACTCTTGAGGTCCGGCTCCAAATGCTTCCGTAAGACAGACAGCGCAACATATAGTTGGTTTGACGCTGCATCTTCCTCTTCTTCGGGAAATAAAGCACCAATCAATTCATTTTTCGACCACCTTCTTCCTGGATTGGTCGCTAATAATAGCAAGAGATGCAGGCTTGCCCGCCGCTTAACCTGAATTTTGTTATCCCCCAATTGAATCGACAAAGGACCTAGCAAATTGATACACAGTTTTGGTGTGTTACTAATTGGTAATTCCTCGAGCAGCCATGAATATCCTAATTCCGAAGCAGTTTGATGTATCTTTCCTTGCAGTCGCTCCGACTCCTCGATATTACCCTGGTCCCTTAATATAAGAACATGCTTTTGTCGTATAACGCAAAGATGATGGCGGAACTGCCGAAAAAAGCCAGCAGCCTCTTCTATTCTTTGATTCGCTTCATTGAACTGCCCGTTAGCATGGAAACATAGAGCTGATTCTACGAGCGCCCAGCCCTTATCGACTTGCACCCCAATACGATTCGCTTGATCGATTGCTTGATTGGCCCAATGGAATGCCTCCGCCATTTGCCCGCTCTTCCGATGATAGCGACTCATTGTACATAATGGGTATACGATTGATGTTTCATCGATTTCCTGCGAAACATTCATCGCTTGTTCTGCAAATCTTTTGGCTTTGGACAAGTCACCTTCTTCAATTAGCAGCTCGGCCATCGTCCAAAGGGCATGCATCTGTGAGTGCTTAAACCCTTTTATTTCGGACATGGCTAAAGCCCGACGACAAAGCACTAACGCGGTTTCCATATCATTCATAAAGCGGTGGGTTTGGGCGAGCATGCTCATATTGAGCGCAGTCAGGGATTCGATTTCATTCAACTCTGAGTAATGAAGGCTTTTTTCATAATCCTTTACCGCTTGCTTCAACTCTCCTTGGTAAAATGAAATATTCGCCAGACGATGAAAAAAGTCTGCACATACAGGTGCACTTTCTTCCTCATAGCGTTCTGCAATTGATCGCAATGGCTTTCTTAACTGGCTTGCCAGTTCAACAGGGATGCAACGAAACAAAAATAAGCTCATACTCGATAATTCAAGTGACGGAGAAAGCTGTTCTAACCATCCATCCAGCAGACGAAGGAATTCAATCGGTTCATACCGCTCTAATAATTCTACAAAAATCTCAGTAATGAATTCCTCATCCCAGGCGGCAAAAGCTTGTGACAATGATTCAAAAAATTGATATTGTCCCTTATATAAATGGGCAATTTTCAGGTGGTTAGCTCGCATCGTCTCGCTGCCCCATCTTTGCTCGGCAAGTTTATAAAAATATTTTCGGAATAAAGGATGCAGCTGAAGGGCATCCCCTGGCTTTGTTGATAACAATAAATGAGTGCGTTCCATTTCTTTTATATATTCATCTATCGGGATTTCAGGTAAATAACTTTGCAGGAAAGACGCTTGTAAGGTACGGAATAACGATATCCGCATAAGAAATAATTGAAAATCCTCCGGCATGTTACGATTAACTTCAGTAGTTACATAATGATATAGATCAGATGCCGTGTCTTCAATCGCAAACGATAAACCTTTCATTTTACTTTCATGAAATAAAGTAAATCCAGCAGGCCAGCCTTCTAAATCAGCATGTAATTTTTCAATTTCATAGCGGCTGAGCGATATTTGATAAAATTGCCTCAACACTTCTTCCGCTTCTTCAACTGTGTATGCCAATTCATTTTTATATATCGTTGAAGCAAAACGTTGCACTTTCCACCGGCTTACCGGAAGATCCTCGGGAAGTTTTCGACCAGATAAAATAATGGAATAAACAGAAGGTAATTGTTCAATCCACGCAATAAACTTTCCCGTTTCCTCCGCATCGAACAACAGATTTTCCGACTGATCTACAACAATCCAGGAAGACTGTTCTATAGAACCTACTGGTATAAGCTGCTGAAACGAAGCAAAGTCGGATATTGGTTCCGATAAATTTACCCAGCAGACCTGTTGGGGATATTCATGAAAAAAAGAGACTAGTAAAGATGTTTTCCCGTACCCGGCTCCCGCCGTAAGGAGAAAAATATGTTTCGAAGAGCGCGACGATAGCAATGAAAATAATTGATTCCGTGGCAAAAGCTGATCGCCGTGCAATGCGTTCGTTGCTACCTGGTACATGACTCTCTCCCCCTAAACTAATTTTTCTAACTATATTTTTAATGTTAGCAATAGACAGATAAAATCGCAATGTAGCAAAACGAATGGTCTGGTATGTATTTCAAATAAATAGTTGAATCGTTTCACGCTCCTATTTGCTCTAATAGGTGAGCGGGAAAGGAGGAGGGTCGATTGACCACGAAGTTGAAGTTGGTGGCACGGGCGAAGAAAGGCGATACAGAGGCTTTTCAGGCAATCATTCATGAAGAGAAAGAGAAGTTGTACAAGATGGCGTACGTGTATATGAAAAATGAGGAAGATGCGCTGGAAGTATTCCAGGAGACGGTTTATAAATCATTGACGGCCATAGCTTCATTAAAACAGGATGAGTATTTCTCGACTTGGATCACCCGGATTTTGATTAACACAGCGCTTGCTTCATTGAAAAAGAAGCAAAAAGTTGTTCCGTTGAGTTCAGAGATTTTGGAGAACTGGGAAGAGGCCGATGAGGTGGCTCACGAAGATCAGTTGGACTTGCTGCAAGCGATGGAGGAAATCGAGGAGAAATATAAAACCGTGTTGCTCTTGCGATATTATCAGGATTATACGATCGGCCAGATTGCAGCGTTTCTCAGTTGTCCGGAAGGAACGGTGAAAACGAATATTCGGCGCGGACTTGCCATATTGCGGACGAAGTTGAAAGGGGCGTATTTGGATGACAGACAACATTCCAACATTTAAAGAGGAAATCGACGAAATTCCAGTGCCTATGGATAAATTGGATGCAATCATCGCTACGACGATTGCAGAACATGCGCCAAAGCGGAAGCGATCGATCCGAAAGAAAATGGGCTATGCAGTTGGAGCCGCCGCTGTGGCGTTTGGTCTGTTGATCGGCTCTGCCTCCGTCTCGCCGGTCATGGCTAATTTTGTTTCGCAAATTCCAATCATCGGTTCCATTTTTAGCGAATCGGGTGATGCTGGGTTAGTGCAAGTGAGCAATCTGGGAATGACCCAAATGGTCGGGGCATCCAAGACGTCACGAGGCGATACGCTGACAATTAACGAGGTGTTTTATGATGAGACCCGATTGACCGTCAGTTATTCGCTTGAAACGAAAGAGCCGTTGGGCGAGCTTTATTTTACAAGAGGGTTTCCTGATGTGTCGATAAACGGAAAGAGTCCTAGCAGTTATGGTGGCAGTTTGCAGGAAACGGATGTCACACCTAATTACCGGACCGGGCTATTCAGCATCGATGCAAGCACCGACTTGCCCGATGAATTCACATTGGGGTTGAGATTTGAAGGTACGGACGGTCAACGATGGAAATTCAAAATCCCAGTCAAAGCCCAAACGAATGTAGATGTAGTGACACTCGACGAAACGCAGCAGGCAGGAGACATCAGCTTAGCCGTCACCGAATTGAAAATCAGTCCGGCGGGTTTGCTTATCCGGTTTAACGCGGAAGCAGAGGAGAATTTTTTCCTGACGAGCAACATTGATTTCAAAGTGGTTGACGATTTGGGTATTAAACTCGGCTCCCACTCCGGTGGCAGCCAAGGGACATTGAAAGATGGAAGAGAGTTCTTCGAAGGCAACCGGTTATTCGATCCGGTCTCTGCAGACGCGAGGAAATTGACGATCACGCCGGTTGCGCAGCATGCTTCAGGAGGCGGCGGGGTCGAAATTGCAGAGGACGGCTCTGAGACGAAATTGGAGTTCACGCCCTACACAGGTGAACCGATTGAATTTAAAAGCTTTACTGTAGAGTTGCCGTAAATTTGCTGGTTGCTTGAATTCAGACCCCTTTTGCTTGCACTCGGAACCAGGTTGCTTGCATTCAGGCCTAGTTTGCTTGCACTCAGCGCCGGGTTCCTTGCACCTGATCAGTTGGTTGCACTCACAACCCCTTTGCTTGCACTGCAGTCCGGGTTGCTTGCGTTCAGACCCCGTTTGCTTGCACTCAACCACCATTTGCTTGCAATAAAGGACTTAAGAACTAAAAAAACTGTCCTCTGTCGGACAGTTTTTTTATACGGCAACCGGCGTACTGTTGGCAGCCAGTAATCGTTGATATAAGCGCAAATCCCGTTCATAGCAAGCTTGATATGTCGAAAGACTATGCGCTTTCACATTATAAAAATCATTCCAGTCCACGATGCCGTGGAGACGGTTCATCTTTTCGGCGTTGTCCCATGCCGTTTCCTCGAAGGCGATATTCATCTCATGCTCTTCGATCAGCATGGTAAATGTGCCGAGATCCCTACGTTGTTCCGCAGCGGAATAGGTTTTTTTCATCTTGAAAATTTCAACCGTCCGATCAAATGAGGCGAGCAATGCCTCGCGGTCTACCGCATGGCCCAGTTCGTGCATCGTCAATGTTCGAACATAGGCTTCTAGCGAAACCGGTTGTTTCATTTCTCGACGCGCTTTTGGCAATCGTTCCAAGTCATAGCCGACCATGTCCTGTATGAAGTCATAACTCATGTTAACCCCTGTCTGTTGACGTTTCAAGACAGTATCCATACGGACGGCATCTGCAGTGGAACGCATCCATTGCTTAATGCGCTTCATCTTTATTCTATTGTTCATTCACATTTCCCTTACTCTCTTATCTATAATTTTCACTTGGCGAGGTTTCATATTTTGAAAGACGGGTACTTAAGGGGTAAATGATAGAAGTCTGTTCTTTTCTATTTATTATTATGCAAGAAAAATAGATTGAATTCAAGAGAGAAATACTATTTCAGGCGGTCTACATAAGACTCCACATGCCGCTTCACCCGTTCTTTCTCTTCCTCGGTCAATTCCAAGCTAGTTTGTTTATATTCTGGCGATAGCAAAATGGTCGATGGTTCATTCAACTCTTCCTCTTCTTTGTCCCCGCTAATTTGATTGTGAAGCTTTTTATGTTCTCCTGACGAATGGAAAACAACCGTTTTAATATAGTTGCCATCCGTGTCATAATAATCCTCGATTGCCGACACTTCGAACTTTACTTTGTCCCGCCATTCCCGCGTATAGGTGATGCTATTAGTATTTTTATGGCCGGACAGAGTGTATGGGATAACAGGGTCCTCCGATTCGTCCATCGTTTCGATGCTGAACACCTCGATATGTTCGAATACTTCATTCTTGCTACAAGCACCGAGCAAAAGGAGAGAAATTAGCAGGAATACCTTGCCGTTCTTCATGATTTACTCCTCCCTTAACTCGGCTTTCAGTAATATGGCGCGATCGTAAGCCTTTAATTCCTCAAGATCATCTTCCGTTAGGGAATGGCCGAAACCGCGGATCCTTCCGTCTTCCGAAGCGATCCAATATGCGAGATAGACAGGAGGCTCGCCCGGCTGCAAAGCTACTTTTTCGTCAATGAAAGAATTATGGGAAGAAGCCCCTCCAATCGGTTCCAAGTTGAGTCGAAGCAATCCGCCCGGAGATCCAAAAATCAGTTCGTCGAATTGGTCTTCCCAACCTGGCTGAACGCCGAAGCCGATATTGCGGTCGCCTAAATCTTCTTTGAAAAGCCCAGGCTCATTTTCCGAAATCAATTCCCCTTTTTCATAGACTTCGATGGAGATCCCCAAAGTATGTCCTTCAGGCATGGTTCCCTTAATGACGAAATACTCCATATCGGCCCCACCCGAATTTTTCACAAGAATACGTTCATCTTCCGTCAGGGTCCTCGTTGAGATGGACAGCTCTTTAGTGGAACAAGCCGCTAAGAGAAAGACGCATAGTACCAGACCGATCGCCAGTTTCCATTTCATCTAATTGATGCCCTCCCGCAAACCGGCTTCGACAAACACATAATGGTCCCGCTCAAATGGTTCGGAAAACTCGATCGGGACCCGTTTGCTAAAAACAGGTCCATCGACGACAACGGTGTGAAATTCACCGGATTCCCCGCAGGAATCGATTCCAAGCGCTTCTAGCTCATCCATCAGCTCGATTGTGAATCGGCGGCCGACAAAACGGGCAGGCATCATCTTCGTATTGACCACGACAAGATATGCTTCAAATCCGGCTTCGATGAATTCCTCCAACAGTTTGCGCCGGGACTCCTTCCAAAGCGGGTGGACCGCTTCTACCCCGACCTTGGCACATGCTGTTCGGACCCAGTCCAAATGGTCTTCCAAATCGATATCTCCGAACACACCAATGTCTATGCCCGCTTCCTTGCACTCTTTCATCGCATCTAGAAATTGTTCCTCGTAACCGGACCAATTCGCCCCTCGGGTCATCAAAGGAACTCCTAGGCTGTTGGCCTGCGCTTCGACCACTTCTATTGGCAACGCATGCGATTTTGAAACTTCTTCTCCTACTTCGAACATCGTCCACAGCCTTACCGGGCGTGCGCCGGATTGCACCGCCCGGTAATAAGCCAGCGCGGAATCTTTGCCTCCACTCCAAGAGGCCACGAATGGTTTCTGTTTCATCATTGATTCCCATGCGCCCAGGAAATTCGGGAATCTACCGTTCGCACCATCCGGATCATGTACGATTGGAAGCCTAATTTGGGCCAGAAATAGGATGACAAATGGTTAGGAGTATGCCAATCCGTCAAAATGTATTGATAGCCGAGTTTGCGCATTTCCAGGAAACAATGATCGGCTATAGCCTTCCCGATCCCCCTGCCGCGCAGTTCCATATTGGTGGAAGCGGAGACTAGGTACGCTGCATTGTCCGAAGCGACCATCGTGTTTGCCTTCTGCGGCTTGTAGAAATGGAAAGCAGCCGGGATGCCATTTTGCTCTGCAATCCATAGTTGAATCCCTTGATTTTCAGCTAGCTCCGCGTAGCTTTTCCGCTCTTCATCAAGGTTCTCTTTTGTGATCGGTTTCCAAGCAGGGGCAGTTGCCTGGTGAAGGCTGTTCCAATGGGCCATCTTTTGCAGGATGGCAGGGTCTCCTTCAATCTTCTGAAATTCCACTGACTGGGATGCATCGCCTAGGGATTCATGGTCTTCAAGCGACAGCACAGCATAACGTTGATCGAAACGGAACGACTGCTCCAGCCACTCCAGGATGATGGCGTCGTTTCCGACCGGCACATAAAGGACATGCTCAAAATAACCATTCCGCACCCATTCAGCTCCCGCTTCCGCGTACAAAAGGCGGACGAGTCGCGGATGCTCCCCTTTCTTGACGGCGAGAGACGGATACCCGATGGATACGTAACGTCCTCTCGCTGCGTTTTGTTTAAATTCGTACAGCATATATCCGATCACTTCATCGTGCCGGAGCGCCACGACACCCGCGGCAAATGGTCTTGCCGCTTCCTCGATCAGCCGCTCAGCGGCAGCAATCGGACTTTCAAAACGCTCAGGTAAAAACGGAAAGCGTTTGCGTTCTTCCGCATGCCGTTCTGCAAGCAATTCCGCCATTTGCGGTATGTACGTTTCATCGAATTGAACAAATCGGATCATCGTCTATCCCTCCGTTCAGTATTACTGAAATTGTACCATATTTCAGTTGTCCTGGTCGCAATTTTCTGAAAGGACTGACTGCGTTGGATGAAGGTATAAGCGGTTTTACGGAAGTATGGGCGCTGAAGCAAAGTTATGGGCGGTCCTACGGAAATATGGGCGTTTATAGAGAGTTATGGGCGACCCTTTGGAAATATAAGCGCTAGCACAAAGTTATGGGCGGTTCTTCGAAATTATGGGCGGTTCTTCGAAATTATGGGCGCCGGGCAAAGGTTATGGGCTGTGCTACAGACTATTAATGGGGATTACGAAGCCCTCAACAAAAAACAGACACCCGTGAACGAGTGTCTGTCTATGTTACGCCGGCATTGGCGTATCAGTAGGTGGCGCGTAGCCTTTATTGTACGTTTCATCAATGAAATCCCGGATTTCTTTCAATGACTTGCCTTCCTGTTTCAACTGCACAGATTTCACTGCGGTTTCCAGGCAGACGAGGCAGCGTGTGCCATGGTCGTCCCAGACAACCGAACCGTCTTCCCGTATTTCATCGACAAAACAATTCCAGTTATTGCCGTGACCCGCGCTTTCTCCGCAGCCGCAATAGCATGGCATCCATTCTAAAATATCCGCTGACTTTCCAGCCAATTGGTAAACTAGCCGCATATCTTCCGGCTTGTCATCCAAAAACGCAGGCAATACATCTGCTGACGCGGTCACTTCTTGTAAATCACCATTTGGCAATTGATGCTGTTCGCCATGCGCCAGTTCTTGAGCTTCCTGGCTTGTCCCCGATTTGGAGCCGCAAGCCCCCAATAGGAGCATGAATGAAAACAATACGAGGATTGCTGATTTTTTCAACGTGATGTCCACTCCTTCATCTGCACTCTTTCCTCCATGTTACCTGAATTTCCAGCTTGGATGGGTTACAGATTTGTGGACAATCCCTTATTTACCGATCATTTTCGAAGGATCGACGTATTCGTCAAACTGCTCCTCCGTCAATAATCCGGTCGCCAAGGCAGCCTCTTTCAAAGTTGTCCCTTCCGCATGTGCCTTCTTGGCAATTTTCGCGGCATTTTCATACCCGATGTACGGATTCAGTGCCGTTACCAGCATGAGGGAGTTCTTCACTTTATTGTCAATTTCTTCGCGGTTCGGTTCAATTCCGACAGCACAATTATCATTGAAGCTGATCATTGCGTCGCTTAGCAATGTGACGGATTGAAGGAAGTTGTAAATGATGACCGGCTTGAAGACGTTCAACTCGAAATTCCCCTGGCTCGCCGCAAATCCGATGGTCGCGTCATTCCCCATCACTTGGGTTACAACCATTGTCAACGCTTCACTCTGAGTCGGATTCACTTTTCCGGGCATGATGGAACTGCCGGGTTCATTTTCCGGAATCGAGATTTCCCCGATGCCTGAGCGTGGACCGCTTGCCAGCCAGCGTACATCGTTGGCGATTTTCATCAAATCGGCCGCCAATGCTTTCAATGCGCCATGTGTGTAGACGACTTCATCGTAACTCGTCAAGGCGTGGAATTTATTCGACGCCGACTTGAAGTTGATGCCGACGGATTTGGATATTTCCTCCGCGACTTGATCGCCGAATCCTTTTGGGGCATTCAAGCCGGTTCCGACCGCAGTTCCCCCGATTGCGAGCTCTTTCATCGATTCGACGCTCGCCAAGATCATCGCTTCGGTTTTCTCCAGCATGCGATGCCATCCACTGATTTCCTGACCGAGCGTCAAAGGCGTTGCATCTTGCAAATGGGTACGGCCGATTTTGATTATATCCTTGAAAGCTTGGGCTTTTTCTTCAAATGTCGACTTTAATTTTGCAAGTGCCGGCAATAGTTGCTGCTCGACAGCCGTAACGCCTGCCACATGCAGTGCCGTCGGGAATGTGTCATTTGAACTTTGCGATTTATTGACATCATCATTCGGATGAAGGCGTTCCGTTTCACCCCACTCCTCCAGCAATTGATTGCCACGATTGGCCAGGACTTCGTTCATATTCATATTGGATTGGGTCCCGCTGCCCGTCTGCCAGACGACAAGCGGAAAATGATCATCCCATTTTCCTTCCAGTACTTCATCGGCCGCCGCAGAAATGGCTTTCATCTTCGCTTCGGATAAATTCCCGTATCCATGGCTTGCAATGGCTGCGGATTTCTTCAAGTGGGCAAATGCGCGAACCACTCCGATGGGCATCCGTTCGCCGCCGATATCGAAGTTCTGCTTGCTCCGCTGCGTCTGGGCACCCCATAGCTTGTCAGCGGGGACCTTAATTTCCCCGAAAGTGTCATGTTCAATACGATAGTCCATTTGTTAGCCACCTTTTCTAAAGATTTTTAACCTCTATTATCTATCATGCACCTTCCAGGCGGAGAAATAAAATAAAAAGCCCTTCGTACCACGTTTCTACCCGGTTCATGCTCTACCAAACTTCAAGTAGATACAGAGGGCTGACAGACTGCAGATCAGAATGGCGATTCCCATCGGCAACGCATTTTGATCTCCCGCTATTCCGATGAAAGGCGCAACGACAGCTCCTCCGATAAAGGGCAATAACCCAAGAAATGCCGAGGCGCTGCCCGCGACTTTTCCTTGGCTTTCCATGGCCAGCGAAAAGGCAGTTGCCGAGACCATTCCGACACTGGACACCACCAAAAACAGGGCTGTCGCAATGATTGACAATGGTAACTTGAGAAGGATGCCGAGCATCAATAAGCCGCTGCCCGTCAACGATATGAACAAACCGGTTAGCAGTAAAGTACTCTCCCGTATTTTGCCCGAAAGCCTTCCCGTCGTCTGGGAAGCGATAATGATACCGAGGCCATTCAATGCAAACAGCATGGAGAATTGCTGGGGCGTGATATGGTAGATCTTTTGCAGGACGAATGGAGAGCCTGCGATATAGGCAAACATGCTTGTCATGACCAAAGCCTGCGTGAGAGCGATTCCCATGAAGGTTCGATTGCCCAACAGGCCTTTAAACGTCTTTAAGACTGCCAGGATGCTGCCCTCCGACCTATTTTCTTCAGGTAAGGTTTCCGGAAGGAAGAAATAGACGGAAATGAACATGATTAAGCCATACACTCCCAATAGGACGAAGATAGCATTCCAGGAGGCGAAATTTAGTACGATCCCTCCCGAAATAGGGGCGAGAATCGGGGCAGCCCCCATCACCAAAGCCAACATCGCCATGAATTTGGTCAAATCTGTGCCCGAGTACAGATCGCGAGCAGATGCCCGCGCAATAACAATTCCGGCTGCACCCGTCAGCCCTTGGATAAAACGGAAGAGGATGAATATGGTAATGGTCGGGCTCCAAGCGCAAAGCACCGACACGATGGCATATGTAATAAGCGTCCAGATGAGCGGCTTGCGCCTTCCACGTATATCGCTGAGCGGGCCGAATATCAACTGCCCTGCGGCAAGCCCCAGGAGGCAGGCCGTCAAACTGAGCTGAACGAGCGAAGTGGTTGTCGTCAAGTCAGATGCCACGACCGGTAAAGCGGGCAAATACATATCCATTGAAAGCGGACCGAACGCTGTCAACGAGCCAAGCAGAAGGACAATCCACCCTTTGCTCAGCGATTTTGCCCCTTCCAGCTTACTTTCTACTTGTTTCATGAACGACTCTCACTTCCTATTATTCTTTTTTAAATATTCTATAAAATACGCTTGCATTATACCATTTCGCTTGAATATAGGGAAAGGTAACCGCTTTGCGGGATCGCTCGGTCGATAGTATGAGCGCGTGACACAAGTTATGGGCGCCTGCACGGATTTATGATCACTTGTTTGGATATATGAGCGCTTTGACGGGCTTATGAGCATATAGCGAGAGTTATCGGCGCTTGCTTGGAAATATGAGCGGTTGGCCGGATTTATGAGTGCGTGGCCCAGGCGGGAGAGAATGGGCAAGAGTTTCAACACAGGGCTGAAGTCCAACAAAAAGAGCCCCCGGAATTCATCCGAATTCCATGGGGCCCCTTCTTACACTTCCTCGTATACAACTGTTTCTTCGCTGTTTTGCGACTCTTTCTTTCCAACCCGCACTTCCTGTGCCAGCTGGTCAATGCTTGGACGCAAGTTGTTTTTTCCTGCGTAGTTTTCGAGCATTTCCTTGACGTCGATGCCCGATGATGCCTTCAATGTTTCCTGGAGGGAGGACATCAGATTCGTGGCGTACGATGTCACTTTATTCGCACCGCCGCCTTCGCCTCCACCGGTGTCGACGACAGTGATCTTATCGATATTCGACAGCGGGCTGGCAATCTGTTTTGCGTATTCCGGCATCATACGGACGATCATGTCGAGGACAGCCGCTTGGCCGTACTGCTCGAATGCTTCCGCGATTTTCCGTTTCGCTTCGGCTTCGGCGAGACCTTTCAGTCGGATGATGTCGGCTTCCGATTCCCCTTGTGCACGCTGGGACTCGGCCTTTGCCAGACCGTCAAGCCGGACTTTTTCAGCATCCGCTTTCGCCCGTGCCTCAATCCGGTATTTCTCCGCATCGGCTTCCGCAAGTTGACGCGACTTTTCAGCTGCCGCGGTTTGCTCGATCGCATAGCGGTCCGCATCCGCTTTTTTCTTCACTTCCGAATCATACTGCTTTTCCCGACGCAAAATCTCTTTCTCTTCCAACTCGATCTGCTTCTGCCGTTCGATGATTTGGATCTGCATTTCCTGCTCCATGACTTCCTGTTTGGAACGCGCAGTCTGCAATTCATACGCTTGGTCTGCACGGGCTCTCGCCACGTCTTGTTCCAATCGGAATTCCGCCACTTTCAGCTGGTTTTCCTTTTCTGCTTCCGCAATTTCCGTGGCCCGCTCCAATTCCGCTTTCTGCGCTTCTTTGGATGCCTCGGCATTTTTGATGCGGGTCTCTTTTTCTGCTTCCGCCGTCGCGATATCGGCGTCCCGTCTCACTTGCGCAATCCGTGGCTTCCCGAGGGAATCGAGATAGCCGTTTTTATCGCGCACGTCTTTAATGGTGAATGACACAATGACAAGCCCCATTTTCGCCAAGTCCTGAGAGGCGACACGCTGCACTTCCTGAGAGAATTTATCCCGATTTTTATAGATCTCTTCCACCGTCATGGAACCGAGGATCGAGCGGAGATGGCCTTCCAGCACTTCTTTCGCTTCGTTTTCACGGTCTTCTTTTGATTTGCCTAAAAACTGCTCGGCCGCCGTGGCGATTTCAGAAATCGAACCGCCAATCTTAATAATTGCCGTTCCATCGGCCATCACCGGAACGCCTTGCTCCGTGTACACTTCCGGCGTCGTCACTTCCAACTTGCTGGACAATAAACTAAGCGGCTGCGCCTGCTGGAACACCGGAAACACGAATGTTCCACCGCCCCGAATGATTTTAACCCGATTGCCAGAGTCATCCGTGTGCACGTTTTTCGTGCCTAAGTAACTGCCCGTCACGATCAACGCCTCATCCGGTCCAACCGTGCGATACTTCGAAATGTAGACGAGAACGATCGCCAATAAAACGAAGGCAACGACCCCGATTGCTATCCAAATACCCATTTCAATTCCCCCTCTTTTTTATTTGAACCGGAATGGTTCATACTCTTTGACAAGGAACGTACCGTCCCGCACTTCCATGATCAACACTTCCTTGTCATACTCGATCGGCTCATTCTCATATCCCGCGGCCCGTTTTGAAATGAGCCCGTTCACCGTTTCAATGACGATTTCACCGAAACCGTCGCTTGGAACAGGCACGATGACTTTGCCGACCTGCCCGACAAGCGACTCATCTGTGTAAGCAAGCGACACTTCGGCGGACTTCAGCGGGAGCAGAACGAAGAAGTACAGCAAAAAATCAAGTATGGTTGCAATGAGTAATGCAATGCTAATAATGAGGCCGCTATGCCAGGACGTGAGCAGCTCCAATATATAACCGACAGCGGAAACGAAGGTGATGAATGCCAGTAGAACGGCCGGATCCAACAGCGCACTCCCCTCGCCAATCCCTTCCACCATATCGCTGAAGAACACATAGAGCAATGTGGCCAGACCAGATATGATGAGCACGACGAGATACAATTGCACAAGCGGCATGCCGAAAATCTCCAAACCCTCACCTCCCTCACTCCTTACTCTATTTACGTTCCAACTTTCCAGAAGTTTCAGTCTGATAAAATTTGTTATAAAAAATTGTCGAAACTTGCAATAATCTGGGTTAGATTTGTTATGATGGATAAGATTAAAAACAATTCCGGAAACGGATGGAGGCACAAAAATGTTCAATCCACGAAAACCCGATCCTTTTTTCACAGCCTTGCTGACAATCGCCCGGCACGTCCAGGAGGCGATGCACTACGCACATGACTTCAAGGTGCACTCGGTGGCAGATTTAAAAGAAGTGACGGTCAAATTAAAAGAATACGAAACGGAAGGCGATGACAAGATCCATGATCTGATCGCCAAACTGAATAAATCATTCATGACACCGATTGAACGGGAGGATATTTTACAACTCTCTATTAAAATGGATGACATCTTGGACGGAATAGAGCACTTTGCCGCCCACTTGGAAATGTTCTCCCTGACCGAAATTGACGAATACATCCAAAGCTTCATGGAAAATATCGTGAAGAGTACGGATGAAATCGTCAAAGCGATGGAGCTATTAGCCCGCAAAAAACTGGTCGAAATGCGTGACCATGCCGTACAAATCAAGGAATACGAGCGGATTTGCGATGAAGTGCATCGGACATCCATCAAACAGCTGTTCATCCGGGAAAAAGACCCGATCCTCATCATTCAATACAAAGATATTTATGAACAGTTGGAAGAGATCGCCGACCATTGCCAAGACGTTGCCAACACAATCGAAACGATTATCATGCGTAATGCGTAAGGAGGAGCAGGAGTGGATACGTTACTCTTCCTGACCATATTGGTCGTCATTTTCGCGCTTGCGTTCGATTTCATCAACGGCTTTCACGACACAGCAAATGCCATTGCAACTTCAGTTTCTACCCGGGCGCTTAAACCACGGACCGCCGTCTATATGGCAGCTATCATGAACTTCATCGGGGCACTCACTTTTACAGGTGTCGCGAAGACTATTTCAAAAGACATAGTCGATCCTTTCGTGCTGGAAAACGGTTCTCTAGTCATTTTGGCTGCTTTGACAGCTGCGATTGCCTGGAATTTGATCACTTGGTATTACGGAATCCCGTCCAGTTCGTCGCATGCGCTCATTGGCTCCATTGCGGGGGCGGCTATTTCGGCGGCTGGTTTTGGTATCTTGAATTACGGCGGTTTCCTGAAAATCATGCAGGCTCTGATCTTTTCTCCTTTCATCGCATTGGCAGGCGGATTCCTGATGATGACGCTGTTTAAGATCGTCATGAAAAACCGGAATTTATTTAAACAAAATAAGAGGATTCGCTATTTGCAGATCGGGACGGCCGCTTTACAAGCGTTCACCCACGGGACGAACGACGCGCAAAAGGCGATGGGAATTATTACGATGGCCTTGATAGCTGCAGAGTTGCAGACTTCGGATGATATCCAATTATGGGTCCGGGTCTCCGCTGCCTTAGCAATGGGAATTGGAACTTCGGTCGGAGGCTATAAGATCATTAAAACCGTTGGCGGAAAGATTATGAAGATTCGTCCGGTCAACGGGGCCGCGGCCGATCTGACATCCGCCATGATCATTTTCGGAGCAACGCTTATTCACTTGCCGGTCAGTACAACACATGTTATTTCGTCCTCAATTATGGGGGTGGGATCTGCGCAGCGTGTTCGGGGGGTCAAATGGGGCGTAGCCAAGAAAATTGTTCTCACTTGGATTATCACCTTGCCGATTTCCGCAACGATTGCGGCAATTGTCTACCAAGTGCTTGCCTTGTTTTTCTAACATCGACCACACCGCTGCCCCAATTAAGTTAAATCATTTTGCTTGCATTGTGTAAATGCCTCTGTTATGATAAGAGAGAATTATTTTTGTTCGGCATGATGGTCTCGACTTCATCTAGACCGCTTCAAGACTTGAGCAAGGATAGTAACACAATGTGTGCTAAGCACACGAGGAGGAAACAAACATGGAACAAGGTAAAGTAAAATGGTTTAACGCAGAAAAAGGTTTTGGATTCATCGAACGTGAAGACGGAGACGACGTATTCGTACACTTCTCAGCTATCCAAGGTGACGGCTTCAAGACTCTTGAAGAAGGTCAAGACGTAACGTTTGAAATCGAGCAAGGCCAACGCGGTCTTCAAGCTACAAACGTAAACAAAAACTAATTTTACAAATTATAGAGCCATTTCCTTTTGGAGATGGCTTTTTTTTGTGATTAAAAACAGAAGAGGCCGGTCTTGGAGTTAAAACAGTGTGCCAGAAATGGCTGGACATCATCATTCGATTGTTGCAAATCTCCCCGGATTTGTCGAATAGCTCCTTCCGTTATTTGGACAACCCGGAAATTTCGGGAAACCTCCCCTTACACTCATTAATTCGACAAATCTCCCGCCGCTAACCGTTGTAAATCGAAAGACATTCTACTTCGTTTCCTTTATTATAGAAATATAGAATTGATGGACATAGGAAGGATGACAGATATGCGCTCACTTGCGCGCTTTGTAACGAAAGGATATAAGGCGATCATCATCGCTTGGGTTGCCTTTTTTCTAATTATGGCGGTGTTGGCCATCCGTTTGCCCAGTATGCTGGAAGGCGATGGATTTCGCATAGATGGTGAGCATTCAGATGTGATGGACATCGTGTCCGACACGTTCGATATGCCTGCGGAAACCATGTTTTTGGTGTTTGATCAGACGTCCGATGAACAGATTAGAACGGCGCTCGATAAAGTCCAGAAACTCGGCGTTACTTCAGATATCACCTCCCCCCTGGATCATCCGGAACAAGCGGATAAGGAGGCAAAAGTGTCATATGCCATGCTTCATTTTGATGGAGATGCGGAAGATATGTCTGGCGTTGTCACCGATATCCGGTCCGCCATTGGCGACGAATCCGGCATCACGTTAACGGGCGCGTCAGCTATCTCAAAGGACATCAATACGGCGAGCCAGCGGGATTTAATGACCGCGGAAGCGATCGGCTTGCCGATTGCCATCGTCGTTCTTCTATTTGCGTTCGGCACTGTCGTCGCCTCATTCGTCCCGCTTATTATCGGAATCGTGACGGTTGTCTCCGCATTCGGGATTTTGACCATTCTTGGCGGGCAATTCGATTTATCCATCTTCGTCATGAATATTATTCCGATGCTGGGGCTTGCACTGAGCATCGATTTCGCTTTATTGTTCATCAGTCGGTATCGGGAGGAACGAAAGAACCATCCTATTGCAGATTCCGTTACGACAACGATCCGGACAGCCGGCCGATCGGTCATTTTCTCTGCATTCTGCGTATTTATCGGGCTGGGTGCCATGTTGCTTATACGCGTTGAGATTTTCCAAAACATTGCAGTTGGCGGCATGATTGTCGTCGGCATGGCTGTGCTCAGCTCCATCACACTATTGCCCTCCGTCCTGCTCGCTCTTGGTGATAAAATCGACAAATGGCAATTGATCAAGCCGAAATCGAGCGGTGAAGACGGTTGGCGCAAGTTTGCCAAACAAGTCATCAAGCGGCCGATCCTTATTACAATAGTAGCGCTCGTCCTACTCGGCATCGCTTTGATTCCGGTAAAAAATATGGAGCTGAGCATTCCGCAAATCGACTCCTTGCCGAAATCATATGATACTCGATCTGCTTACGAATTGATGGATGAAACGTTCGGGTTCGCTGACAAATCGTCCGTCTATGTCATTGCGGAACGCAAAGGGGGCTGGGCGGATGAAGAAGGTCTCGCTTCCATGAAATCCCTAGAGGAGACATTGCTCGATGATCCATTGGTCGCTGAAGTGACAACCCTCTTCACGGCAAGCGGCATTTCGTCTCCCGAAGAATGGGCACAAGCGAATCTTGTGCCGGAAATGAAAGCCCAACTCGAACCGGTGCAGGAAACATTCGTACAAGGTGAAAAACTGATGGTCCCAGTCACACTGGCAGCTAAAGGAACGTCCGATGAAGCGCAAGAATGGGCACGGGATTGGTCCGAAAAAGAGACAGAATGGAACCTGTTGATCGGCGGCCAGCCGAAATTCAACCAGGAGATCTTCGACGAGATTTGGGATAAAATCGGATTAGCTTTAGCAGTCATCCTCATCTCGACGTTTTTTATCCTAATGTTCGCATTCCGTTCCCTCCTCATCCCGCTCAAAGCGATCGCCATGAATGTCATTGGTCTGGCCGCCACGTTTGGAATACTCGTCTACATTTTCCAATACGGGCATTTCGGTCTTCCTGAAGGGACGATTGCGCTCATCATTCCGGTGCTCGTCTTTAGCCTCGTGTTCGGGTTGAGCATGGACTATGAGGTGTTCTTGATCTCGCGGATGCAGGAGGAATATTCCAAGTCCTTCAACAATGACAAGGCGACAGTCGAAGGGTTGGCGACGACGAGTAAAGTCATCACTTCAGCGGCTTTGATCATGATCGTGCTGACGGGCGCCTTCGCCTTTACGGACGTCTTGCCCGTCAAGCAGATTGGTGTCGGCATCGCGATTGCCGTGGCCATCGACGC
Organism: Sporosarcina sp. 179-K 3D1 HS; assembly: GCF_047228905.1. Classification (NCBI taxonomy): domain Bacteria; kingdom Bacillati; phylum Bacillota; class Bacilli; order Caryophanales; family Caryophanaceae; genus Sporosarcina; species Sporosarcina sp. 179-K 3D1 HS. Next base: position 4,672 of record NZ_JBFEGI010000019.1, on the reverse strand, counting down.
GACGATCATCCGCCTTCTTCTCGTGCCGAGCTTGATGAAACTGTTCGGCAAATGGAATTGGTGGCTGCCTTTCGGCAAAGGACTGTACCGATCGGGCAATAAACATTTGGAAGAGAAATAAATAAAACAAAGCAAAAAAGCGCCTGCAAATCAACCCTGATCTGCATGCGCTTTTGTTATTACCATCTCTTCGATTAAAACGGTCGATTCCATTCCGTTCTCATCCTTTTTAAAGGTGGCTGTCATCGTCAGGTACAAAACGGCTACCACGGCCAGGACGAGCACAATAAGGCCGATGACGATATGTTGGCCCTTCATTCTCCCTCACCTCCATGTGCTGCAAGCGTGAATTGCTCCTCTTCCAAGAAAGCCAATGCTTCCGTCAGATCCCCGAAGCTCTCTTCCAAATTCAAGCCGTGGTACAGGTTCCAAAAGCCCATTTCTTCCTTGAGCAGCAACTTCTCTCCTGCACCGTTCACCCATATCTGCTCGAGCGGCAAAGCCTCATCCGGTTGCTCGGAAAGGGCATGGATTGCATCGCTTATCGTCTTACGGAGCTCCTCTTCCGTTGCTTCCCGAATATTGACGAGCCCCCGGTCATCCGGATCATATCCAGGAATGCCTGCTACATAAACGAAGCCATTGCCGTTCGGATGGAGATGTTGAACAACAATGGTTTTATCGAAAAGACTGTCTTCAAAATGATAGTTCACCCGCTTCATCGACACATCTTTCCGTGTCAATTCGGGAAATGATTCAATAATCGCTTGTTTTTGTTCGAAAGTTAACATAGATTTGTCACTCTTTTCCAATCAGATTTCGATTCTAGTATAGCACTATTCTTCCACGACTGATATGCCATTATCTCGTCCGCCATTCGATGAAAATGACCAACAATAAAATGACTGCGATGGCTACAATGAAAAACCAAGAAGGCGTGACGCCCGTTCCAAACATCCTACATCTCCCCTTCCCTCTTACGCCCAATCATAACGTTATAATCAATCGTAATGGATGAAAGTCCACTTTCCAACGCTTCCGCCACTTTTCCTTCGCTGGCTCCCCAAGTCAATGGCGTCATGCGAATCAGTGAAGCCAACAATTCCCGATCCAACGGGAATGGATACGTAATCCGCTCCGCCCACACATCTGTCACCTGGTCTGAAAAGCGCAAGACTGGATCCGTTTCCTCCTTGGCTTCCTTCCCTTCATAAAAGATCTCACGTAGCTCTTGCAAATACCGCTTTTCAGGCACCACTTTCACGATCCATCCGCCTGGTCGCAAAAGCCGGGTGAATTCCGCATAATTCGCAGGCGATAAAATATTCAGGATAACATCGAAACGGGCGTCGTGGAACGGACAATTCGCTAGGTCCGCGACAGTCCAAATGGTACCCGAATAGGCTTTGGCCGCAGCCATAATCCCCTCTTTCGCAAGGTCGACCCCGACACCGACTCCACCAAGTTCGCCAAGGATGTTCATCAGATGGGTCCCTTCCCCGCATCCTGCATCCAATATGGTCAGCTTGCTTTTTTCACCAAGCTTTGCCCGAATAGCCTTGGCTATGAACTCGATGGTCGGATCAAAAAAACCTGCCCCCATCACATGGCTCCGGGCTATAAAAAGTTCTTTATCATATTTCGTCTCATGAGCCTGCGGTGCCAAATTGACGTATCCCTGTTTGGCCAAGTCGAAGGAATGCCGCTCTTGGCAAACGAACCGTGTCTTGTCCACCAATGCCAGATCCGTCGAGCAAATCGGACAACGGAAGAGCCTCTCATTCTTCTCCAATATTTCAGCCGCCATCATTTTTTTCGATACTGTCATGCAAGGGCCCCTCTCCACTTCATTCCTGCTTAGTGCTACCAGTATACCGTTTTTCCATTAGATTCGAAACCTTGGCAAGCTGCCAGAAATTCCACAGTGCCGCCTGCCAGGTTATCCAATTTATCCCTCACCAATAGTTCTAGCTGTATTCCCACCGCCCGAAAAGGTTACAATATGGCCAGGAGGCGATCTGATGAAGCGATTATTTCTATTCATCCTTTTCATAGTCGCACTATATTTTTCAAAGCCTTTATGGGAAGAACCCGTTTCAAAAGTTGTCGATCTATCTTTTCTCGATCCAATAGACGAAAAAGTGGAAACTGTTATTAATAAAGAAGCACTTGCGCATGCAATACAATATATCGGGGATGTCACGGATAAGGCGATCTTGTACTTGAAAACCCGATCGTTCGAAGAGACAGAACCCACCCCTGAAGTGGAAAAACCGGTGTTGAATAAACCGGAGCATGCCACTTTATCTATTCATAATCTCGAATTGGGCGACCCGCTGGAAAAAGTGTCTGCGCAACTCGGCGAACCGAAAAGCCAAACGAAAAATGAATACGGGACCGATTGGCTGACCTACCATGAGCATTATCAAAATTTCGTTATGCTATCGTTAGATGCGGACCAGCGGATAAACGCCATTTACACGAATGATGACCTCATATCTTCGACGAACGGCATCCGGTATGGCTCCCCGAAGTCCAAGGTGCGGGAAGTGTACGGAGAGCCGTTGAAAGAAATTCGCAAAGGATTTAATATTTATATTTTGCAAGAGAGCGAAGGATATGATGTGTTTAAAATGGGAGATGTGTACACGTATGTGTTTTATGACTTGCATCAGGGCGAAACCGTGACAGCCATCCAATTGATCGCGGCTTCATTGGAACAGCAAAAGAACGGCCTCTATGCGGTCGGGGATAAAACCTTGCGGAACGGGTTCGAGCAACAATTATTCGATTTAACGAATGCAGCGAGAGTCCGGCATGGCTTGAATGCTCTAAAATGGGAGCCGGCCGTGGCCGGGACCGCCCGGAAACATAGTGTCGATATGGCCGATCACGATTATTTCAGCCATGAAAACCGCCATGGGAAATCGCCATTTGACCGGATGGCGGATGACGGCGTCCACTTCCGAGGCGCGGGTGAAAACTTGGCATACGGACAATCAAGCAGCATCTTCGCCCATGAAGGCCTCATGAATTCAAAAGGCCACCGGGAAAATATCTTATTGGACGGCTATAGCCATCTCGGCACAGGTGTCGCGTTCAATGAAAAATCGCAGCCTTATTTCACAGAGAATTTCTTGCTGAAATAAAATCGGATAAGGTTAGTCCCCCCTCGGAATGGGAACGGTAATTATGAACTCAATCGAGGAGGGATTTCATGAAAGCCGTGACATTTCAAGGTGTGAAAGACATCCAGGTGAAAAACGTAGAGGCACCGCGGATTGAAAAAGAGGATGACATTATTATTAAAGTGACCTCTACAGCTATTTGTGGCTCTGATTTGCATATTTATCTTGGGGCTATGCCGACACATCCCGGTTATGTGATTGGCCATGAACCAATGGGGATTGTGGAGGAAGTCGGCCCTGCCGTGACGAAGGTGAAGAAGGGCGATCGGGTTGTCATCCCGTTCAACTTGTCATGCGGCCACTGTTTTTATTGCGAACATGAGATGGAAAGCCAGTGCGACAATTCAAATCGAAATCCGCATATCGACACAGGAGGCTATCTTGGTTTTACGGAGCGCTATGGAAATTATCCAGGCGGACAAGCGGAATACTTGCGCGTCCCTTACGGCAACTTCACTCCATTCGTCATTCCGGAGTCATGCGAGCTGCCGGATGAGGCATTGCTCTTCCTATCGGATGTCTTGCCGACCGCTTACTGGAGCGTCGAACATGCAGGAGTGAAAAGCGGGGACACCGTAGCTGTCCTTGGTTGTGGGCCGGTCGGGCTGATGGCCCAGAAATTCGCCTGGATGAAAGGCGCCAAACGGGTGCTGGCCGTCGACCATGTCCCCTACCGTCTCGAACGCGCCGTCAAGATGAATCACGTGGAGGCGCTGAACTTTGAAGATTTCAATGATGTCGGGAGCCATATCAAAGAGCTGACGAGCGGCGGCGTAGACATCGTCATTGATTGTGTCGGGATGGACGGAAAAAAGAATATGTTTGAAAAAGTAGGCCAGAAGATGAAACTCCAAGGTGGGACCCTGAGTGCCATCGATATCGCTCACAATTCTGTCCGGAAATTCGGGACCATCCATTTAACCGGGGTATACGGGCTGCTGTACAATATGTTCCCACTCGGCGATCTGTTTGAGCGCAACATTACGTTGAAAATGGGACAGGCGCCTGTCATCCATTACATGCCATTGCTATTTGACAAAATTACCAAAGGCGAATTCAACCCGACGGAAATCATTATCCACGTCGTGCCGATGGAAGAAGCGCCACTTGCCTATAAACATTTCTACGAGCATGGCGATGAGTGCATTAAAGTCGTGCTGAAACCGTAGTGGTGGAAATGAAACCAGCCCGGGTCAGACGCTCCTGCCCGGGCTGGTTTTTTGGTTGATTCAGGGGGCGTTAGGAATACGGGCGGGACATGACAGTTCTGGAGATTGCCCTGACAGTTCCCGGATTTGCCATGACAGTTTCTCCGCCCCATGACAGTTTTAGCCCGGGACATGACAGTTCTGGAGGTTGCCATGACAGTTCCCGGATTTGCCATGACAGTTTCTTCGCCCCATGACAGTTTGTAAGCGTCAAAAGATCCACACCTTCATAAGAAGACGTGGATCAGATAAGATAAGTTTATTCTTTTGGAAGCC
>NZ_JBFEGI010000018.1:0-51604 GCF_047228905.1 Sporosarcina sp. 179-K 3D1 HS | reverse complement strand
GCGACGCATGGAGCTGACGGATACTAATCGATCGAGGACTTAACCTCAAACAAAAAGGTTGCATGGCTTGTGGTAAGTAGACAATGTTGGTTTTATCCGGTTTTGAGCGAACAAGCTCAATAGTCTGGTGACGATGGCGAAGAGGTCACACCCGTTCCCATACCGAACACGGAAGTTAAGCTCTTCAGCGCCGATGGTAGTCGGGGGCTTCCCCCTGTGAGAGTAGGACGTCGCCAGGCGGACAGGTCATTCCCAATGGGGGATGGCTTTTTTTGTTGTTTTACAGGAGTTAATTAAATGGTTTCTCCTGATTGGTGTTTGGCATTGTATGAAAATGAAAAAAACATTCTTAAAATGATCCCGTTTCACGATGTGAGGGATAAAACTTCGGATGTGTGAGCGCATTCCAAAGTTATGGGCGATTTCTTGATATTATGAGCGCTTCCTAGGAATTATGAGCGGGACGAGAAATTATGGTCGGCTTGTTCAAAATTAGGACCAAACCGTGGGGGCTTCGATATCCGTGCTATGTACCACGCCTGCTATCGAAGACTTCTCTTTGAGAGAGCAAGCCGGAGCCGTGAGCCAAGTAGAGGTCTTTGCTGCTCGGCTGATGGACGGAGGGAGGCTTGCCCCGAGCGCCGAATCGTCGTGAGCAGGCCTTCCCACAAGTATAATTTTTTTGTGTCCAAATATTATTCCCGGCTCCTATTCCCGCAGCCCTTTATTTCATTCCCACAAATACCTCTTAAAGTGTTGGAGCGGCCAAGCAGTATTGTCTGAGTGCAGGATATACATAACACAACTTCTTACGTTTTTTGCCCTCCATCCAGTATACTTAATTCTAAAGGAAGTGAATCGATTATGACCTATACGGATCGACCACTGGTTCGAGCACTGACTCAATTTCATAAAAGAGCACCGATGTCTCTCCATGTACCTGGACATAAAAATGGAGCACTTTCGAGCCTCCCGGATGGTTTGCGTGCGGCTCTTCCATATGATGTCACGGAGCTGGAAGGATTGGATGATTTGCATGAGCCTCATGGTGCTATTGAGGAGGCGCAGCAAAAGCTTGCTGCTTTGTATGGATCTCACCGCAGTTTCTTTTTAGTCAATGGATCGACAGTCGGGAATCTGGCGATGATTTATGCAACATGCCGACGGGGAGAAACGGTGATTGTCCAGCGAAATGCGCATAAATCGGTCTTCCATGCCATCGAATTGGCAGGTGTGCATCCCGTGTTTGTGTCCCCGGATTGGCAGGAGACTGTCCAAACGCCTGGATTGGTATCCGTTGAACAAATAGAGGAAGCTCTTCATTTATTCCCCCAAGCGAAAGCGGTTGTTCTGACGTATCCTACTTATTATGGAACAGCCGAGGGCGGACTTGAAGAAGTGATTCAACTATGCCACGCTAAGGGAATTCCCGTATTGGTGGATGAAGCGCATGGGGCTCATTTTGTCTTGGGTGATCCGTTTCCTCGCTCTGCTTTACAGATGGGAGCGGATGTCGTGGTTCACTCTGCACATAAGTCTTTGCCGGCCATGACGATGGGCTCTTTCCTGCATATTCGTTCGGATTTGGTTGATTCGGAACGGATTGCGCATGCTCTACATATGCTGCAATCTAGCAGCCCCTCTTATTTATTAATGGCATCCCTTGATGATGCCCGCGCTTATGCGGAAACATATAATACGGAAGATACGGTACATTTTTTGGCGAAGCGCCAAGCATTTATTACCCAATTGGAGGACATACCCGGCCTACAACCAGTCGAAATGGATGATCCTTTGAAACTGACGTTGCGCGTTCCCGGATATTCAGGCTTTGAAATTCAGCAATGTTTGGATGCTGAAGGGCTTTATGTCGAGCTTGCCGATCTTTATCAAGTATTGGTCATCCTGCCATTGGTAAAGAGAGTTTCAAACTACTCATTTGATCTGGTTTGTGCAAAGATCAAAAGGGCATTGTCCCAACTGGCCCCATCGGTGAAAGAGAACATGGGGGGATCCCAACCGATTGTCCGGAATGAAATGATTTCCCAACTCGCGTATTTACCAGCTCAGCTTGCCGATATGAAAAGCGAATGGATTTCCTATAAAGACGCTGAAGGTCGGGTAGCGGCGGCTTCCGTCATTCCTTATCCTCCTGGCATTCCGCTATTGCTGGGCGGAGAGACGGTCAAGGAAGGGCATATCCGATCAATTGAAGAATTAATTGCAGGACACGCAAAATTTCAGGGAGCCATTCAGGTTGAGGATGAGCAGATTTTAGTTGTCAAGGACGGTGTTAAATAATGGCGAACAACGGCATATTCGTCTCCTTTGAGGGGCCGGAAGGGGCTGGGAAGACGACGGCCATTTTGAATATAAGCGAAAGACTACAAAAAGAAGGACAGCGGGTTATCGTGACACGGGAGCCGGGTGGCATCCGAATTTCTGAAAAAATACGTAACATCATTTTGGACAATGAACATGAGGAAATGGACGGAAGGACAGAGGCATTGCTCTATGCGGCCGCACGGAGACAGCATCTTGTTGAAAAGATTGAACCGGCCCTGCAGCAAGGGATGATTGTCCTGTGTGACCGTTTCATCGATAGCTCGCTTTCCTACCAAGGATTTGCGAGAGGTTTAGGAATACAGGAAGTTTTGGCAATCAATGAATTTGCTATCGGAAAAACGATGCCGGATCTAACTGTTTTTTTCGATATCACACCGGAAGATGGGCTTTCTCGGATCGTAAACAACGATAGCCGGGAACAAAATCGCCTCGATAATGAAAGTTTACAATTCCATCATGCGGTATATGAAGGATACCAACGGTTGCTACAAATTTATCCGGAGCGGATCCGCTCCATCGATGCCTCGCTTCCAGCAAACGAAGTAGCGGAAAATGTTTGGAAATTAATATACTCCCAACTCATTTAAATCCCGGATTCATGATATAATGAGTAGAAAGCGGAAAAAGGAGAGAGTACCGTGAAATTGGTTGTGGCAGTGGTACAGGATCAGGATAGTAATCGGTTGTCAAATGCGTTGACTAAAAATGACTTTCGTGCGACGAAACTGGCGAGTACGGGAGGTTTCTTACGGTCGGGCAATACGACTTTCCTCATCGGTACGGAAGATAGCCTAGTGCCGAAAGCGTTGGAGCTTATTCGTGATAACTGTCGTTCCAGGGATCAGATGGTCGCTCCCGTGTCTCCCATGGGTGGAAACGCCGACTCCTATATCCCCTATCCAGTTGAAGTGGAAGTTGGCGGGGCAACGGTTTTCGTTCTTCCAATTGAACAATTCCATCATTTTTGATGGGCCGAGGTGAATCGGAATGAAGGTCAATAGTGACTATAGATCAGGACTCGATAAACTGAGGAATAATCCGTTGCAAACGCCCCAGGGCGGTCCCCGTTTTGGGGAAATGGTTTCAAAGCAAGAGCAACGGTTGCAAGGCGAGCAAATTACAAGGCTTCTCGGTGATATTTCTTCAGTAGGTGATCGAATTGCCCGTTCACGCAACTTGAGGGATATGGCAAAATTTAAAATGCTCGTCAAAAGATTCTTGAAAGAGGCCGTTGACTCCGGATTGGGCTTGAAACAGTCTCATACATGGAATCATTTCGGTGAAGGGCGCAGGTTGAAAATTGTACAGACAATAGATGAAAAGCTGATTGAATTGGCAGAGGATTTACTTGATGAGGAAAAGACATCCGTGGATCTTTTGGCGAAAATAGGCGAGATTAAAGGGCTTCTCATTAATTTATATATGTAGATTCGTGTTTCTTTCGATAGAAACACGTTTTTTGGAACAGGGGAGTGGTTTCCATGAATGAAAAAACGGAACGGCTCTTTGAGGAACAAAGAAATGTCATGGAACGCTTACAATCTTCTTATAAGAATAACCGCATTGGTCATGCGTATATATTTGATGGTGAAATGGGTACCGGAAAAGAAGAGGCGGCCAATTTTTTCGCGAAACTCCTCCTTTGTAAACAAGTTGAGGAAAATGTTCCATGTGAAACATGCCTTACCTGTCGACGTTTATCTTCCGGAACTCATCCCAACTTGACCACGGTTCGTCCTGATGGGCAAGACATAAAAAAAGAGCAAATGTCAGAATTGATAGCTAAAATGACCAAAAAAGGATATGAACCTGGTCGGAAAATATATATTGTTTCCCGCGCTGATCGTATGAATAGCGCTGCAGCCAATACATTGTTGAAGTTTCTAGAAGAGCCGGAAGGGGAAGTGACGGCCATTCTGTTAACGGATTCCTATCAGTCAATTTTACCGACCATTCAATCCAGATGCCAGCGGATCCCATTCTTGCCTCCATCCCGTGAAACAATAATCGGGAAGCTGGAGGAAAGAGGAATTACTTCTTCGATGGCTGCAACAGTTTCCATGGTAACTGCAGATTTTGAGGAAGCACTCCGCCTTGCAGGGGACGATCAATTTGCACAGATGAGAAAAACAGTGTTAAAATTGGTGGAAGCATCGGATAGACATGTCCAAGAAGCATTATTATATATCCAGACGAAATGGATACCGTTGTTTAAGGAAAAGGACGATACCGAACGTGGCCTGGACCTGTTATTATATGCTTATCGGGATATGATGGCATACAAGGCGGGATTAAAGTCCACGCCGGCTTATCCGGACCAGCAGCAATTCTTCACGAATCTTTCGATGAATATTACATTTAGTCAGCTTTCTTCGGTCATGGATGCCATTTTACAAGCAAAGAAGAAACTGTACAGTAATATGAATCGGACGCTTTTAATGGAGCAATTGGTGCTTAGCATGCAGGAGGGGTTACTTGTTGTATAAAGTAATAGGAGTCCGCTTTAAAAATGCGGGTAAAATATATTTTTTTGATCCCTTGGATTATGAGTTGAGTGTTGGGGATTATGTCATTGTAGAGACCGCCCGTGGTGTAGAGTATGGGAAAGTAGCAAGTCGAATGAAAGAAGTAGAAGAAAACGACGTCGTCCTTCCTTTGAAGAAGATTATCAGACCTGCCCAAGCGGACGATATTGAACAGGTGCTGGAAAATCGGGAAGAGGCGGAACGTGCTTTTTATACAGGTCAAGGTAAAATCGAAGAGCATAACCTGGATATGAAGCTAGTCGATGTAGAATACACATTTGATCGGAATAAAATCGTTTTTTATTTCACGGCAGAGGGAAGGGTGGATTTCCGTAACCTCGTCAAAGATCTGGCTTCCATCTTTCGGACGCGCATCGAGCTGCGCCAAATTGGTGTCCGGGATGAAGCGAAAATGTTGGGTGGCATCGGACCATGCGGTAGGATGCTTTGTTGTTCGACATTTCTCGGGGATTTTGAACCGGTTTCTATTAAAATGGCAAAAGATCAGAACCTATCCTTAAATCCATCTAAAATTTCCGGTTTATGTGGCCGTCTTATGTGTTGCCTAAAGTATGAAAATGACGAATACGAAGAGGCAAAGGCCATGATGCCTGACATCGGGGCGCCTGTTCAAACGCCGGACGGTCCCGGAAAGGTGGTTGGACTCAATTTATTGGAGCATATTCTTCAAGTGAGTTTGAACGAGCGGAACCAAGTAGTGGAATATACAATGACAGAAGTAGCGGAGTCCGCCAAAAATGTAGTGCAATTGATGAAATGATGAGGTGGGGCAGTTGAAAGAAGGGAATTTTCTCGACAGAATCATGGAATTTGAGCAACAGCTTGAATCCATGCAAAAGCAATTCCGCGATTTGATGGGATTTGTCGCGCAGATGACGGAAGAAAACCATTCCCTTCAACTCGAAAACCATCATCTGCGGGAGCGGCTTGAAGAAATGGACGGGCAGGCACGCACTTCCCATAGCCCTAAGAGAAAAAAGAAACCGCAAGCGGCCGATGTAGGCGAAGGTGTCGATAACTTGGCACGTTTGTATAATGAAGGCTTTCATGTTTGCAACGTCCATTATGGAAGCAGCCGCAAAGGCGAAGATTGCCTTTTCTGTCTCTCGTTTTTGAATAAGCAACATGTATGAGCGAAAGCCGATCCTAGTCAGTCAAAGGATCGGCTTTTCTGATTGCTTTACAATTTTGTGGTGTTTACACTTAGGTTTCATTTGGTTGATGATAGGAGGAACGGATTGTGGAAGATGTTTTGCAAGGTGATGAAAGGCTTGATTATTTATTGGCGGAAAACTTAAGGATCATTCAAAGTCCCTCGGTGTTTTCCTTTTCGTTAGATGCGGTATTGTTGGCAAAGTTTGCCTACGTTCCGATTCGTTCCGGAAAAATTGTAGATCTTTGCGCAGGAAATGGAGCCATCCCCTTGTTTCTAAGTGCCCGGACGAAAGCGGATATCCTCGCTGTCGAATTACAGGAGCGGCTGGCAAATATGGCGGAGAGGAGCATCCGCTATAACGGTCTGGAGAATCAAATTCAAGTCTTGAATGGAGACGTGATTGGCATCGCTTCACAGATCGGTTATGAAAAGTATGACACCGTAACTTGCAACCCTCCTTATTTCCCAGCAATTGAGGCGAGCGATAAAAATTTACGAGAACATGTCGCCATTGCTCGGCATGAGATCAAATTGACATTGGAACAAGCGGTTCAGTCGGCAAGCGAACTATTGAAGCAAGGGGGAAAGGCCGCTTTTGTCCATCGACCGGGACGTCTTCTCGATATCGTGACTGCGATGCGTGCTAATCGTTTGGAACCGAAACGGATCCGCTTCGTCTATCCGAAGGAAGGAAAAGAGGCCAATACCCTGCTCATCGAAGGGATCAAAGACGGAAAGCCGGATTTGAAAGTGTTGCCGCCTCTGTTCGTATATGATGTGCAAGGCGAGTATACCGAGGAAGTGAGGGAACTTCTCTATGGTTCCGGCGAATGAGCATATCTTTTACGTGTTGGAATGTAAAGACGGCTCCTATTATGCCGGTTATACGAATGATCTAGAAAGGCGGATCCGTGTCCACAATGAAGGCAAAGGGGCAAAATACACGAGGGCTAGAAAACCGGTCCGCTGCATATACAGCGAGACATTTAAGTCGAAGCGGGAAGCGATGCAGGCTGAGTATCGTTTCAAACAATTAAGGCGGGAAGCAAAAGAGCGGTATATCGGAAAGGATGGAGAACTGGATGAAATCGCAAAAGAGCGCTGAATCGGGCGGTGGGAAACTGTATTTGGTGGGAACGCCGATTGGCAACTTGGAGGATATGACGTTTCGGGCAATCCGTGTCCTGCAAGAAGTCGATCGCATTGCCGCGGAAGATACTCGGAACACGATTCGCCTATGTAATCATTTTGATATTAAAACCTCGCTTATGAGCTACCATGAGCATAATACGGAAAGTGGGGGAGAAAAGATTTTGGCTTTATTGAAAGAAGGCAAGTCAGTCGCGATCGTCAGCGATGCTGGAATGCCTTGTATTTCAGATCCGGGGGCAGATATTGTAAGCAAAGCATTGGAAGCCGGTTTTGCTGTCGTCCCGATTCCAGGAGCCAATGCGGCAATTAGTGCGCTCGTTGCTTCCGGTCTAATACCGCAGCCATTTTTGTTTTATGGCTTTTTACCGCGCCATAAAAAGGACCGGAAACTGCAGTTGGATCAACTGAAAAGACGCGAGGAAACGATTATTTTGTATGAAGCTCCACATCGTTTAAAAGAGACATTACAGGCTATGAGGGATGAATTGGGGGCAGAGCGAAAAGTCGTACTCGCCAGAGAATTGACGAAGCGATTTGAGGAATTCCTTAGAGGGACGCTGGAAGAAGCAATCCAATGGGCAATGGCACATGAAATCAGAGGGGAATTCTGCATTGTTTTGGAAGGGAACGAAAATGGCATTGAGGAAGAAGAGCAGGAGGCATGGTGGACAGGCTTAACTATAAAAGGTCATGTCGATGAATTGATCGAAAAGGAAGGAATTCGTTCGAAGGAGGCTATCCGACAGGTGGCGAATGAACGGGGAATGAACCGTCGGGAGGTATATAAGGTGTTTCATATAGATGAAGAGAATCCAGGTTGATTTACAAAAAATCCAGATCGAAAAATCGGTCTGGATAATTATTATTCTAATATTACTGTTTTAAGTTTTCTTCAATTTCTTTTACTAGCTGTTCTGCGCCTTTTGGACTTAGAATCAGTTTACCGTCGATGAGACGCATGTTATCGTCGGATACATCGCCGGTAATGGAACAAGTCATATTAGGCATGTATTTCTTCAATATGATTTTATCATCATCCACATAGATTTCGAGAGCATCTTTTTGCGCGATACCGAGTGTACGACGCAATTCAATAGGGATTACTACTCGTCCTAGCTCATCGACCTTTCTTACAATACCAGTAGACTTCATGACAAGATCTCCTTCCAATACAATATATTTTCGTCAAAATTCGACATAATTTTCTTGTCTGTCTCTTATCATACCAATGCTACCATTTACCGTCAAATATATTTCCTTGATTTTAAGATATAAATCTAAGGAATATTTTATACTATTATTTTGATAGTATTATAGGTAAATAGAAGGTATGGAGAAAGTCGTTTAGAAAGGGAAATTGATTGTATCGACTTCCCGCTTTCGTTAGAATGGGTATAATGGGAATTAAACAGAAAATCAGAGAAAACAAAGCATTCCCGCTGGTCGGGGGCTTGTTTTCTGTGGGCGGTTTATGTAAACAATTTAATGTGATGGAGTTCAGGTTTCACCCTATTTAACATAATGGAGGAATTTTCGTGACTGAAGAAAAGACATTTTATATTACGACCCCAATTTATTATCCGAGCGGAAAATTCCATATCGGAACTGCTTATACAACCGTTGCATCCGATGCGATGGCTAGATATAAAAGACTACGCGGCTATGATGTCCGTTTTTTGACTGGAATGGACGAGCACGGCCAAAAAATTCAGGAGAAGGCGGAAGAGGAAGGATTGCCGCCACAGGAATACGTGGATGGTATTGCGCATACTGCGAAAAAAGTATGGGAACTCATGGATATCTCCTATGACGATTTCATCCGTACAACGGAAGATCGCCACAAACAAGCCGTGGATAAAATTTTTCAAACCTTCTTGGACAATGGGGATATTTACAAAGGCGAATATGAAGGCTGGTATTGCACGCCATGTGAGTCCTACTTTACGGAAGGGCAGCTGGAAGATGGCAATTGTCCAGATTGCAGACGGTCGGTTCAAAAGGTAAAGGAAGAATCATACTTTTTTAACATGAAAAAGTATGCGGATCGCTTATTGGCGTTCTACGAAGAAAATCCGACATTTATCGAGCCGGAATCGCGCAAAAATGAAATGATTAATAATTTCATCAAACCTGGACTGGAGGATCTATCCGTTTCCCGTATGTCATTTGACTGGGGAATCCGAGTGCCGGGTGACCCGAAGCACGTCATTTATGTGTGGGTAGATGCACTGACGAATTATATTACAGCACTTGGCTATCGTTCGGACGATGATTCCCTCTTCCGAAAGTATTGGCCGGCGGATGTCCATGTAGTTGGAAAAGATATCGTACGCTTCCACACGATCTATTGGCCGATATTCCTTATGGCCCTTGATCTGCCATTGCCGAAAAAGGTGTTTGCACATGGGTTCATCATGATGAAAGATGGAAAAATGTCCAAATCGAAAGGGAATGTCGTTTATCCGGAAATGCTAGTGGAGCGATATGGTTTGGATGCGACGCGCTATTTCCTACTGCGTGAACTGCCATTCGGGCAAGATGGTGTGTTCTCGCCGGAATCATTCATTGAGCGGACAAACTATGATTTGGCGAATGATCTCGGGAACTTATTGAACCGAACAGTCTCCATGATCAATAAATACTTCGATGGGGTCATTCCGACGGAGGGCTTGGAGCCGACAGAGTTTGATGAAAGCTTAACGGATTTTATTCAAAAAACTATCCGGAATTATGAAGCTTCCATGGAGAAGATGCAGTTCAGTGTCGTCCTATCTGAACTTTGGGCGCTCGTTTCCCGAACGAATAAATATATTGATGAAACAGCACCGTGGGTATTGGCGAAAGAAGAGTCTGATCGTGGAAAATTGGCATCAGTTATGGCAAATCTTGCTTCCTCGCTTCGTCATATTGCGGTCCTATTACAGCCATTCATGACACATGCGCCGAAAAAGGTTATCGAACAACTTGGCTTGGACGATTCCTTGCTCGCTTGGTCAACGCTTGGCGATGCGAATGCGATTCCGAAACAGTCGAAAGTGATCGAAAAAGGCGTACCGATTTTCCCTCGTCTCGATCCGGACGTCGAAATTGTTTATATTCGGGATCAAATGGCTATTACGGCGCCTGTGGAAAATACCGAGACGGAGTCGCAGGAAGTTCCGGAAGTGGACGAAATCACGATTGACGATTTCATGAAAGTTGACCTTCGGGTTGCTACCGTGACGGAATGCGTCAAAATGCCGAAAGCCGATAAACTGCTCAAATTGCAATTGGATTTGGGCTATGAACAACGGCAAGTAGTGTCAGGAATCGCGGAACATTATGAACCGGAATCCCTGATCGGCGAAAAAGTGATTGTCGTTGCGAATTTGAAGCCAGTCAAGTTGCGGGGTGAATTATCCCAAGGAATGATCTTGGCCGGTAAATTGGATGGAGTTCTGAAGCTTGCAACAGTGCCAAGTGGCCTGGAAAATGGAGCACAAGTCAAATAAAGGTCTCACACGAAAACGGCGTTCTTCGAGCAACGCCGTTTTTCGTTTTGTTTGCAATTCAGAGGGTTATGTAATCTAATTGTAAGCAAAATGTGATGAATGTCATTCATCTAAAGACTAAGATAGAGTTATTGTGAGGCGAAAACAATGTTGATTGATACACATGTCCATTTAAATGCAGACCAATATGAGGAAGACGTCGAAGAAGTGATCGGACGGGCACTGGACGCGGGCGTCAAGAAGATGGTCGTCGTCGGTTTTGACACGAAGACGATTAACAAAGCGATAGAATTAGCAGAAGCATACCCGTACATCTATGCCGTTGTCGGTTGGCATCCCGTCGATGCAATTGATTGCACAGAGGATGATCTGAAATGGATTGAGTCACTGGCCAAGCATCCGAAGGTGGTCGGTATCGGGGAAACCGGCTTGGATTACTATTGGGACAAATCGCCGAAGGATGTCCAGCAGGAGTTATTCCGGAAGCAAATTCGTCTTGCGCAAAAAGTGGATTTACCTATCATTATCCATAATCGTGATGCCACCGGTGACGTCGTACGGATTTTAAAAGAAGAAGAAGCCGAAAAAACAGGCGGAATTATGCACTGTTATGGAGGCAGTGTCGAAACCGCCAAAGAATGCATTAATATGAACTTTATGATTTCGCTTGGGGGACCTGTAACGTTTAAAAATGCGAGGATGCCAAAAGAAGTAGCTACGGAGATATCACTCGATCATTTATTGATAGAAACAGACGCACCTTATTTAGCGCCACATCCACATCGGGGAAAACGGAACGAACCGGCCTTAGTCACCTTGGTTGCAGAAGAAATCGCACGGCTCAAAGGTTTGCCAGTAGAAGAGGTAGCTCAGAGGACAACCGCAAATGCTATGAAACTATTTGGGTTGGAGTGAATAAAGTCCTGAAAACCTTCCATACTTTGCCTATACAGGTTCCTATTCTATGATCCTTAGTAAAAAATTCAATGGGTTGACACGTGGAAAAGGAACCTTTATAATTTGCCGAGTGATGAAGGAGGAGTTTTTTACATGTCAAATGACACAGTGGAAAGCCTGTTCTTTAAATCATTGAGGAGTAAACAAATAGCGGTGGGTGTCGTTTCCCTTGCGTTATTTGTTACTATTATGTCACTTGTCCTATTTGAAGGGACAAAAAAATCGGTCACGTTAGACGTGGACGGTAAGGAATTGGAAATTAAAACACATGCACATACAGTGGGTAAACTTCTTTCCGAGCAGGATTTCGAAGTGTCCCAAAATGATTTAGTAACACCCTCAGTGAATACACCGATCGAGCAAGGCTTGTCGATCCGGTGGGAACAGTCAAAGCAAGTTGCGATACAGGTGGATCAGGATATTGAGACGATTTGGACCCGGGAAGATAAGGTAGGAGATGTCCTCGAGGAAGCGGGCATCGAAATTTCCGCACATGATGTCGTTACGCCTGATCTCCATGAGCAGTTTGGGGATGACAACCAGATTACCGTCGAAAAAGCGTTTCAAGTGGCGCTCAATGACGGGGGAGAGAAACGGGACGTATGGTCAACTTCGACTACGGTCGCTGACTTTTTAAAGAGAGAGAACATTCAATTGAATGAAGACGACCGATTGAATAGAAAGGCGGACGGAATGCTGAAGCCCGGTTCTATTGTAGAAGTCGTACGAGTGGAAAAGGTCACCGATGTAGTGGAAGAACCGGCGAGCTTCGCGGTTGAAACACGCAATGACCCCAAATTGTTGAAAGGCCGGGAAAAAGTCATTCAACAAGGGAAAAAAGGCAAGGTTTCGCGTAAGTTCGAAATTGTGAAAGAAAACGGCAAAGTCGTCTCTCGTAAGTTATTGGAAGAAACAACAATTCAGGAACCAAAAAAGAAAATTGTGGCAGTCGGTTCGAAGGTGGCGGTCGCAAGTGCAGCGGTTCCTTCCAAAAGTTCAAGCCGTAAAGCAATATCCCGAAATAACTCGGAACCGGCAGGAGGAAAAGAGTTTTACGTTACGGCGACTGCCTATACTGCTCATTGCAACGGCTGCTCCGGCATTACGCGTACGGGTATCAACTTGCGCGCCAATCCCAATTTGAAACTGATTGCAGTGGATCCATCTGTCATTCCGCTCGGCTCAAAAGTTTGGGTGGAAGGCTATGGCTATGCCGTCGCTGGTGATACCGGCGGTGCTATTAAAGGGAGAAAAATCGACCTTCATGTCCCTTCGAAATCGGAAGCATATAAGTTTGGTAGACGCCAAGTGAAAGTCAAAATCATCGATTGATATCATTTCCATAATCCGCAGGGCAGGAAAGAGGCCCTGCGGTTATTCATGTTGTCTCTAACGGCAAGAAAGAGTCCGGTTTCTGTACAACGTGAGGGGAGCGGAGTAAAATGAGAAGAAATGAATGGAAAAGAGGAACATTGTGAACGTTAAAGAAATCGTTATAGTAGAAGGGAAGTCGGACACGATCGCCGTTCAACGCGCTACCGGGGCTGATACGATTGAGACGAATGGCTCGGCGATTGATGAAAACACCCTTCGGCGAATTCGCCATGCCCAGGAAAAACGGGGAGTCATCGTTTTTACAGATCCCGATTATCCCGGCAGACGAATCCGTGCCATTATTGAAGAACATATTCCCGGCGTCAAGCACGCCTTTTTAAATAAACAACAAACCATCGCAAAAAATGGCAAAGGATTAGGCATCGAGCATGCAGACGACGAGGCAATACGGGAAGCATTGCGGGCCGTTTATACAGTGGATACCCTTCCGGCTGTAATAATCAAGCCTGCAGATCTGATTGCTGCCCGGTTGATCGGCCATCCTGACGCAAAGCGGCGTCGGGACCGTTTAAGCGAAATTCTACAAATTGGGCAAGTGAACGGCAAAGGCCTGAAAAAGAGACTTGAAATGTTCAGAATCGGATATGATAAGTTGGAAGAAGTAATCCGGGTTCTCGACGAGGAGGAACTTATATGAAGAAAGATATCGCCACTCCGGTCAGGACAAAGGAGATTCTGGAGAAACACGGATTTTCATTTAAAAAAAGTTTGGGACAGAATTTCCTCATCGATCCGAATGTGTTGCGTAATATTGTCTCACATGCGAATCTTACAGAAACAACGGGTGTCATTGAAATTGGTCCGGGTATCGGTGCATTGACTGAGCACCTGGCTAGAAGCGCAGGGAAGGTCGTCGCGTTTGAGATTGATGGTCGGCTGCTACCTGTATTGCAAGATACACTCTCGCCTTACGACAATGTCACCATCCTGCATCAGGACATCTTGGATGCGGATCTCGGACAGGTGATGGAAGATCAGTTTTCCGAATATGAGGATGTCGTGGTCGTTGCCAATTTACCCTATTATATAACCACGCCGATTATTATGAAGTTCCTGCTCGAGCGAGTGCCCATATCAGCCATGGTCATCATGATGCAAAAAGAAGTGGCCGATCGGATTACCGCATTGCCCGGAACGAAATCGTACGGCTCGCTTTCCATTGCCATCCAATACTATATGGATGCTGAAGTGGCGATGATTGTACCGAAAACTGTATTTATGCCACAGCCGAATGTGGAATCGGCCGTCCTGAAATTGACTCGAAAAGAGAAGGTCCCTGCTGAAGTGTTGAATGAAGGGTTCTTGTTTGAAGTCTCGAGAGGTTCATTTGCACAGAGACGGAAAACGATCTTTAATAATTTACAGTCGGCTTTGCCGGATGGAAAAGCAAAAAAGGAATTGATCCTGCAAGCGTTCGAACGAATTGGAATAGACCCGGGCCGCCGAGGAGAAACATTGACAATTGAAGAGTTTGCCGCTTTGTCCAATGCACTGTATGAAGACTTTTATATTTCGAAGTCACGGTCTTAAAGAATCGGATAATCTGAAAAATTTTCCTTGAAATACAAGAAAATGATTGACAAGAGTATTGCCCGATTGATAAAATGTTTGTTTTAATTGACAGAAATATTTAAATGTGGTATGCTTATACTCAGTGAGGTGTAAGCGACATGCCAAAAACATTAGCGGATATCAAGAAGTCATTGGATTCCCATCTTGGGAAACGTTTGCATTTGAAAGCAAACGGGGGCCGAAAGAAGACGATTGAACGGGCGGGGATACTGCGTGAAACGTATCGTGCTGTCTTCGTAGTCGAACTGGACCAGGACGAAAACGCGTTTGAACGGGTATCTTACAGCTACGCGGACATTTTGACCGAAGCGGTGGAAATCACGATTCTCGATGGCTCGGATTCCACAGCATTTAGCGTCAAATAATTACAGCATTCATGATGTAAATCATTTTTAATCAATTACGCGCCTCCGCGTAATTGCGTCCGGGTTTTGAATTGCGTTTGCGCAATTAGTTCCTTTCAAAATCCGTGACATCCGCCGGAGGCTTTCACTGAATTTAGTGAAAAAGAACACCTATGTAATTTCCGCGTTGTGCGGAATAATTTACATAGGTGTTTTTTTAATTTTATCTCCATACTACCATTGTCAGCCGAAAAGGAGGAAAACCGAATGGCGAGAAGAAGATCTGTAATGTCTGAGCAACTGAAGGAAGAAATTGCGAAGGAACTTGGATTTTACGATGTTGTTCAGCGAGAAGGTTGGGGTGGCATCAAGGCGCGCGATGCCGGTAACATGGTAAAACGTGCAATTGAAATGGCGGAAAGAGGCGTGGCACAAGGCAACCGACCGCAGTAAGCTCCCTGGATCCAAATAGAGGCTGACAGATAAAGCGCTGCACTTCGGGCAATCCGCCCGGGTGCAGCCTTTTTCGTTGGGGGAGGATTGGGCCGTCACGAGGTGCATTCCGTGTGGCGCTGATATCTCCGGTGGACCGCTTATAAAACTCGTGTGGCGCTGATATCTCCGGTGGACCGCTTATAAAACTCGTGTGGCGCTGATATATCCGTAGGACCGCTTATAAAACTCGTGCCGCGCTGATATCTCCGGTGGACCGCCCATAAAACCCGCGCCGCGCCCATATTTCCGGAGGGCCGCTCATAACTCTCGCGCCGCGCTCATATTTCCGTAGAACCGCCGATAACTCTCGCGCCGCGCTCATATTTCCATAGGACCGCTCATAAGTCCAGCTCCCCGCTTGTCTCGAACCACGGTCCGCCAGCCAATACGAACGCTACCTCGAAGACCTCTCCAAACCACATACTTGTACATAGTCTACTGTCAGCTACCGGGTTCATGCTTTTTCCTAAAAAACTATCTTTCGTAATGATACGTATTTTGCAACGCATTAATTAGCCCTATGGTAAAATAGGATTAATCAAATTGCTGAAGTGGAGGAGAGCGGGATGATATATGAAAAGGCGCCTGCGAAGATTAATTTGACGCTCGATGTCCTCTATAAAAGGCCGGACGGTTTTCATGAGGTGGAGATGGTAATGACCACCGTCGATCTCGCTGATCGGGTCTGGCTCCGTCCGTCAGATGATGGGAGGATCGTGATCAAATCATCCGAGCGGTTTGTGCCGAGTGATCGGAAAAATTTGGCTTACCAAGCGGCCGATCTATTGCGGCGCGAATACGGGATCCAGGACGGGGTTGAAATTACTCTTGAAAAGAGCATCCCTGTGGCTGCGGGATTAGCGGGAGGCAGTTCGGATGCTGCTGCCACGTTGCGGGGCTTGAACCGACTTTGGAAATTAGGCGCCACCTCGGAAGAGCTTGCCCGGCTAGGATCAAAAATCGGTTCGGATGTTTCCTTTTGCGTCTACGGGGGAACCGCTTTGGCGACAGGTCGAGGCGAAGTGATCGAAAATTTGCCAGTTCCCCCAAGGTGCTGGGTTATCTTGGCGAAGCCTGCCATTTCCGTGTCAACTGGAGATATTTATGGGAATCTTGATACATCTTCCATTATCCATCCGGATACCAAAGGGATGATAACGGCGTTAGCAAACAATGATTATGAAAAAATGTGCCAATCCGTCGGCAATGTGCTTGAACCGGTCACCATGAATCTATATCCGCAAGTGGCCGGATTGAAAGAGCATATGATAAAGTTTGGCGCGGACGCGGTGTTGATGAGTGGCAGCGGGCCTACCGTATTTGGATTGGTCAAGCAAGAATCCAGGGTATCCCGCATTTATAACGGACTCAAGGGGTTCTGTTCGGAAGTCTATGCGGTCCGGATGGTCGGCTCCCGTCATATTCTTGATTAAACCCGTACATTTGTGATAATGTACGATTAAAATATTCGGAATCTAGGAGATGGTTTGATGAAGTGGAAAAGGAGCGAACGGCTCGTGGATATGACGCGTCATCTGCTGGAACATCCACATGAACTCATTCCACTCACTTTTTTCTCGGAGCGTTATCAAGCAGCCAAATCATCAATTAGTGAGGATTTGACCATTGTGAAAGAAACGTTCGAGGAAAAAGGGGTTGGCAAGCTGGTGACGGTTTCCGGAGCGGCAGGGGGCGTGAAGTTCATTCCCCAAACTTCGGAAGATGGCGTTCGCGATTTAATTAACGACTTGATCGAAAAATTGGGACAGTCCGATCGACTGTTGCCGGGCGGCTATTTATTCATGACCGATCTTCTAGGAAATCCGCGAATTATCGACCGGATCGGTAAGGTGTTCGCTTCCGCTTTTGCGGACACGGAAATCGATGCGATTATGACGGTCGCCACGAAAGGCATTCCGATTGCCCATGCGATTGCCAGGCATTTGAACGTTCCGGTCGTCGTTGTTCGTCGTGACAGCAAAGTTACGGAGGGCTCGACGGTCAGCATTAACTACGTGTCCGGTTCGACCCGCCGTATCCAGACGATGGTCTTGTCGAAAAGAAGTATGCAGAGTGGACAAAAGGTCTTGATTACGGATGACTTCATGAAAGCGGGCGGCACTATGATCGGCATGAAAAACTTGCTGGAAGAGTTTGGATGCGAATTGGCAGGAATCGCGGTCCTGGTCGAGGCGGACTATCCCGAGGAGATCTTAATAGATGATTACTTATCCCTCATCAAGCTGCAAGCGGTAAATGAAAGGGAGAGAACCATCGAATTGGCAGAAGGAAATTATTTCACGAGAGGTGGAAATTGAATGAACTACGTAGCGACAGAACATGCACCGAAAGCAATTGGACCGTATGCACAAGCGGTCCAAGTAAATGGCTTTATCTATACATCAGGACAAATTCCATTAAAGCCGGACGGAGATCTGGTGGAAGGTACAATCGAGGAGCAGACAAACCAAGTATTCGCTAACTTAAAAGCCGTGTTGGAAGAGGCAGGCTCATCTCTGGAACAAGTGGTGAAAGCGACTGTTTTCATTAAAGACATGGACGAGTTCGCGGCTTTGAATGAAGTGTATGCCAAACATTTCGGTACCCACACACCGGCGCGTTCGACGGTCGAAGTGGCACGTTTGCCGAAAGATGTAAAAGTGGAAATTGAAGTCATTGCAGTAGTAGAGAAATAATGGGGAAGCAGGGAGAGGGAGTGAAAATCCCTCTCCTTTTCAAATAAAGGGATTTTCCATTTCATTACATAAATATGAACTACATCACCCGGTTCCTCCGCCCTATCCAACTATTGGAATTATTTTATTTTTAAAAAAGGAAAACGGTTACTTTTGTGGAATATAGAGGTCAAGCGCTGTTTAGACAAAAGGAGTGGTGATGGAATGGAAGTGACTGATGTAAGATTGCGGAAGGTGGAGACTGACGGAAGGATGCGGGCTATCGCGTCGATCACATTAGATGACGAGTTCGTCGTACATGATATCCGAGTGATTGATGGGAATGAAGGCTTATTTGTCGCAATGCCAAGCAAAAGGACGCCGGATGGTGAATTCCGCGACGTCGCGCATCCGATTAATTCGGAAGCCCGTACGAAGGTGCAGGATGCCGTATTGGCCGCCTACCATTTATCTGCAGAAGAGGAAGTGCTCGAAGGAGCCGGCGTTTGAAAAAGACTGAATAGTTAGCTGACTGCCTTTGAAAAAGGGCAGTTTTTTAGGATGTGGATCAAAAGCCCTGGATGCCATGATGGCCTTTCCGGGCTTTCCCTTTTTAGACATATGGCAGGAATCAATTGCCGGAGCGGAATATTGAATTGATTTCCCCCTCACTCACTTAACCAACTTCTAGTCTAAGAGAAAAGATATAATATAGTAAAAGATTAGAAAGGGCTTGTCAAGGGGGACTGGTTGAAAAAAAGGCTTTTTTCCGCTATAGTCAATAATGAAAACATTCAGGGGGATGAATCTACATCTCTTATTGTTGGAGGCTAGTACATGAATAATACATATGCCATTGTCCTCGCTGCGGGGCAAGGTACACGGATGAAGTCCGCTTTATATAAAGTACTCCATCCCGTCTGCGGAAAGCCGATGGTCGAACATGTGATTGATCATATTCGGGGATTCGGTGCCGAGCGGATCGTGACGATCGTTGGTCATGGAGCAGAAGCGGTGGAAGAACGACTTGGGAATAAAAGCGAATATGCGCTTCAAGCAGAACAGTTGGGGACTGCTCATGCTGTCCAGCAGGCGGAGAGCCTACTTGGCAACTTGGTAGGAACCACACTTGTCGTTTGTGGGGATACACCACTGATTCGCTCTGAGACGATGGAAGCGCTGATTGCCCATCATAATGAGTCCGGCGCCAAAGCGACCATACTGACAGCCCATGCAGATGACCCGACCGGCTATGGCCGGATAATCCGTGGGGAGAACGGCCAAGTATTGGGAAATGTAGAGCAGAAGGATGCGACGCCAGAGCAGCAGCGCATTACAGAGATCAATACTGGCACGTATTGCTTCGATAATAAAGCATTGTTTGAAACGTTGAAAAAAGTGAAGAATGACAATGCACAAGGTGAATATTATTTGCCGGATGTCGTCGGCATTCTGCAATCGGAAGGTGCTTTGGTGTCCGCCTACGTCACAGACGATTTCAGCGAGACACTTGGCGTAAATGACCGAGTCGTCTTGGCAGAGGCGGAAAAGGTCATGCGCCGTCGAATTGCGGAGACCCATATGCGGCAAGGTGTGACCATTATCGATCCGGAGAATGTCTATATTAGTGCGGACGCCGAGATCGGACGGGACACAGTGCTCCAGCCTGGAACGATGATTGAAGGAAAGACGGTTATTGGAGAAGACTGCATCATCGGACCGAATAGCCAAATTGTGGATAGTCAAATTGGGAACGGGACAACCATTAACTCTTCCGTCGTGAGAGAAAGTAAAGTCGGTTCCTCTACGTCTGTCGGCCCGTTTGCCCATATCCGTCCAGATTCCAATCTTGGCGATCAAGTGAAAATCGGAAACTTTGTGGAAGTGAAGAAAGCAGCTTTCGGAAATGGCAGCAAAGCTTCCCATTTGAGCTATATCGGCGATGCCGAGGTCGGTACGAATGTCAATATCGGCTGCGGTACCATCACGGTAAATTATGACGGCAAGAACAAGCATGTCACTACCATTGAAAATGATGCATTTGTTGGTTGCAACTCCAATTTGATTGCTCCGGTGACGGTTGGTAAAGGCTCTTATGTCGCAGCAGGTTCCACGATTACTGAAAATGTGCCAGAAAGTTCACTTGCAATTGGACGTGCACGCCAGGAAAATAAAGAGGGATATGCAACAAAATTAAATCAAACTCAAACAGGGGGCCCCCATAATGCCTAATCATTATCCGAACGATAAATTGAAGATATTCTCTTTGAATGCGAATGAACCGTTGGCAAGAGAGGTTGCTGAGGAAATTGGACGCCCACTTGGCAAAAGCTCAGTCAAACGGTTTAGTGACGGCGAAGTCCAAATTAACATCGAAGAAAGTATCCGAGGCTGCGACGTGTTCGTCATCCAGCCGACGTCGAACCCTGTCAATGAAAACTTGATGGAACTCCTGATCATGGTAGATGCGTTGAAACGTGCGTCTGCCCGCACGATCAATGTCGTCATGCCTTACTATGGGTATGCACGCCAAGACCGAAAAGCACGTCCACGTGAACCGATTACAGCGAAATTGGTTGCCGATCTACTTGAAACAGCAGGTGCCGACCGTGCGATTGCCATTGATTTGCATGCACCGCAAATTCAAGGTTTCTTCGACATGCCAATCGACCACCTTGTCGCAGAACCGATCCTGACGGAATATTTCCGGGAAAAAGGATTGAAAGGGGACGAGCTCGTCATCGTTTCACCGGATCATGGCGGGGTAACGCGTGCGCGAAAAATGGCGGATCGTCTAAAGTCACCAATCGCCATCATCGACAAGCGACGTCCACGGCCAAACGTTGCCGAAGTCATGAGCATCGTCGGGAATGTCGAAGGGAAAACAGCTATTTTGATTGATGATATAATCGATACAGCTGGTACAATTACGATCGCGGCGAGCGCTTTAATCGAAAATGGGGCAAAAGAAGTGTATGCTTGTTGTACGCACCCTGTTTTGTCAGGCCCTGCCATCGAGCGCATCAATAATTCACAAATCAAAGAATTGGTTATTACTAATTCCATTGAACTTCCGGAATCGAAAGAATCTCCGAAGATCGTCAAACTATCCATCGCCAAGCTTCTGGGCGACGCGATTGTACGTGTGTTTGAAGAGAAATCCGTCAGCACGTTATTCGAGTAATCGTAAGGGTATTTGATTGATAGCAGTTTAGTTTCATGTCGTCTGTCATTGGGTATTTATGAGTTAAGGTAAACTTTTTCAGGAAAGGTGACTAAACAATGAGTACAACAATTCAGTCCGAAATGAGAGAATCAGCGAAACAATCAACACTTACACAATTAAGAAATGATGGCTATGTGCCATCGGTTGTTTATGGTTATAAAATTGAGTCCACACCAATTGCGGTGAAAGAACGCGACCTTTTAACTACGCTGCGTGATGCGGGACGAAACGGCGTCTTTAAGTTAAATGTGAATGGACAGGACCTCAATGTCATCCTGAACGACTATCAAGCAGATGCCTTAAAAGGCGATATTCGCCATGCCGACTTCTTGGCCATCAATATGACCGAGGAACTCGAAGTCGAAGTGACCGTCAACTTGACAGGTGAGTCGAAAGGGGAAAAGGAGGGAGGCGTTCTACAACAGCCTAACCGTGAAATCACCATCCGGGTGAAGCCTTCCGATATCCCAGAGACTTTCGATATCGACATTACTGATTTAGAGATCGGTGACACGATCACAGTCGCGGATCTTCGCGATAAGTCCAAATTTGAAATCTTAAATGAGGACAATCACGCACTCGTGCTCATATCAGCTCCACGGACAGAAGAAGAACTGGAAGCACTTGATGGTGAAGCGGCAGCAACGGATGCCGAGCCGGAAGTGATTGGAGAAGAAAACGAAGCGTAATGGATGCGTCGGCGCACGGATTTCCGTGCGCTTGTTTTCTGTTTGGATTGCCTTGGTCCGGCAATTGGAAATGAACCGAAAGTGCAACGGCTGGTAGAGAAGTATGCAATTGCGCCGAGGCGTAATTGATTGAATGGAAAAGGAAGAGGAAACCATGAAAATGATAATCGGCCTCGGCAATCCGGGTAAGCAATATGAAAAGACCCGCCATAATATTGGCTTCCATGTCATTGATGAATTGGCAAATCGGTGGGGCTCTCCTATAATGCAAACGAAATTTAATGGCATGTATGCCATCATCCATCGGCCCGAAGGAAAAGTGATGCTTGTTAAACCATTGACCTATATGAATTTGTCCGGAGAGTGCGTCCGCCCATTAATGGATTATTATGACGTCACACCAGAGGAGATCGTGGTTATTTATGATGATCTCGATTTGCCTGCGGGAACGATCCGGCTTCGGCAAAAAGGAAGCGCGGGTGGGCATAACGGGATGAAGTCCTTGATTGCCCATTTGGGGACTGATACGTTCAACCGGATACGGGTGGGAATTGATCGGCCGGCGTCCGGCATGAAGGTTGCAGATTATGTGCTATCGTCGTTTGGCAAGGAAGAACAGCCCATCATGGCGGAAGTGGCGAAAAAGAGTGCATCCGCCTGCGAGGCATGGCTAGGTAAACCGTTTCTGGAAGTGATGAATCAGTTTAACGGTGCGTAAGGAATAATATCTGTTGATTTCGCCTATACTTTTGGAAAAAGGGGCGATATCATATAATGGGAATCCGTTATACTTGCCGTCACTGTGAAAGTGAAATTGGCACCATCCCGTTTGATTCTGTCAAAGAGACTGTTCGTTATCTCCAAAAGTGGGATGAGAGTGAAGAAGAGCGGTTTCTTGTTTATGAAAAGAATGGAGATTTGACGGTTCGCTGCATTTGTGAGCATTGTGAGCAATCGCTCCGTAACTTTCCGGATTACTATTCACTTCAGAAATGGCTTCAATAAGAAGTGTGCTTTGGCGCTTCACGGCGTGCAAAGCTTTTTCTGTTTTTTTCTGATTTGATTGCTGTTGGAATTGTTAATCTATAATGGTGGTTATACATGCGAACTACTACATTACACATCTTACGTATTCCAGAAATGTCTTCCGGACTGGATTTCCACTTCGATGGACGTTTTCCGAGGACTACCGGGAAGCTTTTTCTTGGCTCTGCCGGTGCGATACAGAGCTGACATATTTGGAGGCGAAAGCCGTTTTTCGTACCTATGCTTTCGCTTCAATCCGGCATGGATCAAATCCAGTTTTAGTTCATTTTATATAGTAAAGAAAGGACCGGTCGTAATGGAAGCGCTCATAGATTTATTATTGCAAGAGAAAGAGATTCATAACCTGGTGGAAGAGTTGGAGATGAAAAAGGATCGCCAATTGATTGCTGGGCTATCCGGTGGTGCCAAAGCGGTGTTCTATAAAGTGCTCCAACAATCGTTCCCACGTCCTCTTCTCATTGTGTCTCCAAATTTATTGCAGGCGCAGCGCACGTATGAGGACTTGGTGAAAATGGTTGGTGATTCCTTTGTGCATTTGTATCCGGCAGAGGAATTGATCGCCGCGGATTTTTCCATCTCGAGCTATGAATTGCGCTCTCAACGGATTGACACGCTAGACCATATGGCTCGCGTGGGTAAAGGCATTTATATTACTCCGATTGCAGGGATGAAGAAACTTGTACCGACGAAAGAACGCTGGCTGCGGAATTCCTTACAGACAAAGGTAGGGGATTCAATTGAGATGGATGAATGGCTTCCTCGACTCGTTTCCATGGGGTATGTAAGACAGCCCATGGTGACGACGCCGGGTGAATTTGCGTTGCGTGGCGGCATCTTGGACCTCTATCCGCTAAACCGGGAAGAACCGGTCCGCATTGAGCTGTTTGACACGGACGTCGACTCCATCCGTACATTTTCGGCGGAAGATCAACGATCCACCGGGAAACTTGATGCGATTACCATTTTGCCGGCGATCGAATTTGTTTGGTCCAATTCCGACAGGTTTCTTATTGCAGAAAATGTAGAAGCGGCTCTCGCCGCCAGTTTGAAAAAAATGAAAAACGAAGAGGCGAAAGAGCGACTCACCCGCAATATGATGAACGATATCAGCTTATTGAGGGAAGGTTCTTTTCCGGAGAATATGTTGAAATACGCATCGTTTGCAAATGATGCGCTTTCTTTCCTCGGGAGTTATTTTCCGTCAGACGGTCTCGTCCTGTTTGATGAAATTGGACGGATCGCCGAGGTGGCAAGCTCGTTGGAGGCAGAAGAAAAAGAATGGGTCACGGCTCTCTTGGAAGATGGGAAAATCGTCCATGACACGAAAATCTCGTATACATTCGAGGAAATGAATGGAATGCTGGCGCAGCAGCGTATGTATCTATCTCTATTCGTCCGATCGATTCCGGGAATCACAGTGAAAAAGACTGTGAACTTCTCATGTAAGCCGATGCAGCAGTTTCACGGTCAGATGAATTTATTGGCTGCTGAAATGGAACGTTGGCAGCAAGGCAAGTTCCATATATTCGTTGTGGCGGATGGCAAGGAACGGATGAAGAAAGTGCAAGGGATTTTGCAAGATTATGAGATGGAGTCGATTGTCTCGGATGCGACTTCCGAAGCCGGAACCGTTACTATCATGAACGGTGATTTATCGGCAGGATTCGAGCTCCCTTTCCAACGTATTGCCGTGCTGACGGATTCCGAATTATTCAAAGGTAAACCGAAGCGGAAAGCCCGGCCACAAAAAATGACGAATGCAGAACGCATTAAAAGTTATTCTGAAATTCAACCGGGTGACTATATCGTTCACGTCCACCACGGAATCGGAAAGTATATCGGCATTGAAAAACTGAGCTCGGGCGGCGTGGATAAAGATTTCCTTCTTATTCATTTCCGAGGCGATGACAAAGTCTATGTGCCGACAGATAAAATTGATTTGATCCAGAAATATATTGCGTCGGGCGAAAAAGAGCCGAAGCTGCATAAACTAGGCGGAAGTGAATGGAAAAAGACCAAATCGAAAGTTTCCGCAGCCGTCCAGGATATCGCAGACGATTTGATCAAGCTTTATGCAAAACGGGAAGCTGAAAAAGGGCATGCTTTCTCGCCCGATGATGATTTACAGAGATCTTTTGAGAATTCATTCCCTTATGACGAGACGGATGACCAAATCCGTTCTATCTTGGAAATCAAACAGGATATGGAAAAGGAACGCCCGATGGACCGTCTGCTTTGCGGGGATGTCGGATATGGGAAGACGGAAGTTGCTATCCGGGCGGCATTCAAGGCGGTTTCGGATGGAAAGCAAGTCGCTTTCCTAGTTCCGACGACCATTTTGGCGCAACAGCACTATGAAACGATGAAAGAGCGATTTACCGGCTTCCCGGTGGAAGTTGCTTTATTGAACCGTTTCCGGACGAAGAAAGAGCAGACGGAAACAATAAAAGGCTTGAAAGCGGGAACTGTCGATATCGTCGTCGGCACGCATCGTTTGTTATCCAAAGATATTGTTTATCATGACCTTGGGCTTCTGATCGTCGATGAGGAGCAACGATTCGGCGTAACCCATAAAGAGAAGCTGAAACAATTGAAGACAAATGTCGATGTCTTGACGTTGACGGCGACCCCGATTCCCCGAACGCTTCATATGTCGATGCTTGGCGTGCGGGATTTATCTGTTATTGAAACGCCGCCGTCCAATCGTTTTCCTGTACAGACGTATGTCATGGAACATAATTTTGCGTTGGTCCGGGAAGCAATCGAACGGGAAATGGCCCGTGGAGGCCAGGTGTTCTATTTATATAACCGTGTGGAAGATATGACTCGCAAAGTGGATGAAATTCGCCAACTCGTGCCGGAAGCGAGAGTAGCGTTCGCGCATGGCCAGATGGGTGAATCCGCATTAGAATCAATCATATTAAGCTTCTTGGAAGGTGAATATGATGTTTTGGTGACGACGACCATTATCGAGACAGGCATTGACATTCCAAATGTCAATACGCTGATCGTCCATGATGCGGATAAGATGGGGCTCTCCCAGTTGTATCAGCTGCGTGGTCGGGTAGGGCGTTCAAATCGGGTCGCCTATGCCTATTTCCTCTATCAGCGGGACAAAGTGTTAACGGAAGTTGCCGAAAGCCGATTGCAAGCAATCAAGGAATTCACAGAGCTGGGGTCGGGCTTTAAGATTGCGATGCGTGACCTCTCCATCCGTGGTGCGGGAAACCTGCTCGGATCTCAGCAACATGGGTTCATTGATTCGGTCGGATTCGATCTATATTCTCAAATGTTGCAAGAAGCCATCGAGGAGAAACAGACAGGCATTTCCAAAGAAGATGTGCCTGATGTGGAAATTTCACTCCCGGTCAATGCGTATATTCCGGAATCATATATCCGGGATGGTTTCCAGAAGATCCAAATGTATAAGCGAGTGAAAGCGATCGAAAGTGAAGAAGACTATGGGGAACTCGTTGACGAGATGACGGACCGTTTTGGCGATTTGCCATTCGAAGCAGATCTGTTGCTTCGGATCGCCCGAATCAAAGTATGGGCTCGATCAGCCGGTGTGGAATCCATTAAACAACAGCGTACTGTCATCGAAGTCCGCCTATCTCCGGAAGGGACCGCAAAAACAGACGGAGGCAAGTTGGTATCTGAATCCGTTACATTTGGCCGGGCTATCGGCTTCACAATGGAGAACAATCAATTGATCGTAACGATCGATGAGCGCCATGCCGGGAAGAAGCCTGTATTCGATATTTTGGAAGAACTTATGCAGCTTCTTCAAACATCTGTGAATTATGAATCAGTGTGATTCCAAAGAGTCATTATAGAGGGAATCGTTTCATTGGGCTTCCGTGTTCAGGGCCTCTTGCATATTTTGTCCATACTTGACGCATACTAGAACCAGCAATGAAAGCAACGTCTAATTTTGTGGAAAGTGAGGCATCATGCATGAAGGCAACAGGAATCGTCCGCAGAATCGATGACCTGGGAAGGGTTGTCATCCCGAAGGAAATACGGAGAACTCTCCGAATCCGGGAAGGGGATCCGCTTGAAATTTTTACTGACCGAGATGGAGAAGTCATTCTTAAAAAATATTCGCCGATTTCCGAACTCGGGCAGTTTGCAAAAGAATACGCAGAGACTTTATACGAAACGTTGGGGACTCCAACACTCATTAGCGATCGGGACGAAATGATCGCCGTTGCAGGGCTGTCCAAGAAAGATTATTTGAATCGACAGCTCTCGCCGGATGTTGAAGAACTGATAGCCAGCCGTAAAGCCGTGACGGAAAAGCTCGAGAAAACAATCGAGTGGGTCCCTGGCCAAGTGGAGCAAGTGAAATCGTATTGTATCGCTCCGATCGTCGCTGGAGGCGATACGATCGGCGCAGTTTATGTTCTGTCAAAAGTGCATTTCGTCGGTGAAGTCGAACAAAAAGCGGTGGAAACTGCTGCCCATTTTCTGTCCAAGCAAATGGAGCAATAGGAAACAGCCCCTCGTACCAAATAATATGGTCCGCTGGGGCTGTTTTTATTTCGAAGCCTATCTCCGTCATTATGAACTTTTCAACTCTTCCAAGAGGCAACGACCGCGTCCGTAAGGAATACAATAAGGCGTGCCGAATAAAGTATCAGTCGTTACTTGACACTCCATATCAAATACAGCATGAACTAGTTCACAAGTGATGATCGCTTCAGGCCTGCCTTGTGCACATGACACCCCGCCAAGTGTTATAATGACAACATTACGTCAAGAAAGAGGCGCGGTCATGTCATCAGATTGGAATATGAAAACGTTCATGAAAGGCGCTTCGATTTTGGCATTATCGGCTATTATTATCAGGGTGCTAGGTGCGGTGTATCGTGTGCCGTTCCAGAACCTTGTGGGAGATAAAGGCTTTTATATCTATCAGCAGGTGTATCCATTCATCGGCATTTTCATTGTTTGGACGTCGTACGGGTTTGCAGTTGCCGTCTCCAAACTTCTTGCAGGAAGTAAAAGTCCGGCCGAAGAAAAAGCAAGGATGCGGATCGCTTTTTTTTATTTAGCCATATTGTCTTTGTCCTTTTTCATATTGCTAACCGTTTTTGCTCCGTTTTTTGCACAAATGATGGGGGATGCAGATTTGGCTCCCCTTTTACAGGCAGGTGCATATATCGTCCTCATTATGCCGGCACTGGCCGTATTGAAAGGCTCCTTTCAGGCGGAAGGACGGATGGTGCCTGTTGCTGTTTCAGGTGTTGGGGAGCAAGCTCTTCGGGTAGCTATTATTTTAATAGGGACTTGGATAGCATTACGCACGGGGGCGTCCCTTTATGCGACGGGTGAAATCGCAATGTGGGGGGCGGTTGTCGGGCAAGCCGCCGGTGTAGTTATTCTTGCTCTTTATTTTC
The DNA here is from genome assembly GCF_047228905.1 of Sporosarcina sp. 179-K 3D1 HS. Lineage (NCBI taxonomy): Bacteria > Bacillati > Bacillota > Bacilli > Caryophanales > Caryophanaceae > Sporosarcina > Sporosarcina sp. 179-K 3D1 HS. Next base: position 23,111 of record NZ_JBFEGI010000018.1, on the reverse strand, counting down.
GGAGGGCGCTCCAAGGTCCGGCAGCGAGAGTCGAAATTTGGCCGATCATTAAAGAATTGACGATTGTCAGTTTTAGTGTCAGTGCCAGCTCTCTCCTTCTCTTGCTATTCCAATTGGTCGATTCCTTCACCGTTTATAATGGCCTGATGGCAAGCGGGATGGCGGAGGAGAGTGCCATGGCATTAAAAGGAGTCTATGATCGAGGTCATCCTCTCGTGCAGATGGGAATCCTGATTGCCATCACCTTGGCCTTGGCGATTGTCCCGCTCATCGCCCATCATGCTTCCAAAAGAGGGGGGAGAGGAGCCGCACCATTCATCCGCTTGACGTTCCGGACCGCATTATTGTTCGGTTGGGCGGCAGCAGCCGGCCTAGCTCTCGTGATGCCCTATGTGAATGAAATGCTTTTTGAGACAAGGAATGGCTCCTTGACATTAACCATCTTTTCTTTTCAAATTTTTTGGCTATCCTTAGTACTTCCGCTGACTGCCGTCCTGCAAGGGGATGGAAAAGTGAAGATTCCGACGTTGCTTCTCGGTGGAGGACTCATCGTCAAAATCATCGCCAATCAATTGCTCGTGCCAGTATTAGATGTGACAGGGGCCGCCTTGGCGGGAAATATCGGATTGGCGGTTATCGCTCTAGGCCTCCTTTTCTATTTCAAAAAAGTGTGGCCGATCGGTCTGGCTCCCGCCCGTTTTTATGGCTGGACGATAACTGCAACCGTTCTGATGGCTGGGGTTGTTTTTCCATGGATGATCATGGCGGATGGGGTTTTATTTGACCAATTGCCGTCCCGCATCGGTTCCGCATTGATTGCCCTGTCCTCCGTAGTGATAGGGGCTGTCGTTTTTTTAGTGGTTGTTATGAAATCACGTATAATGGCGGAGAAGGATTGGTATTTGCTGCCGTTTGGCAAGAGGTTGGCCGGCGTACAATTACGATTGAATAAAAGCAGAAGGTGAAAAAAATGAACCGTATTATTATCATCGGTCTCGGTGCAGGTGAGTTGGAACAATTATCTGTCGGGACCTACCGGAAAATAAAAGAGGCGGAGACTCTCATCGCCAGGACTGATCAGCATCCCGCCGTCGCGGAACTAAGGGCGGAAGGAGTGGAGCTTGCAAGTTTCGACGAGATTTATGAACGAAATGATACGTTTGAGAACGTCTATGAGGAAATTGTTGCGGAGTTGCTCCGGATGTCTGCAGAAAGTCCGGTGACCTATGTCGTTCCGGGTCACCCGCTTGTGGCGGAACGGACTGTCCAATTGCTGATAGAGAAAGAGATGAGTGGTGAAGCCCACTTGGAAATCGTCGGTGGCAACAGCTTTTTGGATCCTATTTTTGCAGCACTCTGCATTGATCCGATTGAAGGGTTTCAACTGCTAGACGGGACGGATCTGAAGCGGGACGACGTCATTATGAAACAGCATATCCTCATTGGACAAGTGTATGATGAATTTATTGCTTCGGAAGTGAAGCTGGTCTTGATGGAAAAGTATGCGTACGATCATCCCGTAACGATTGTGACGGCTGCGGGTTCGTCCGATGAGCAACTTCGCACTGTACCTCTCTACGAGTTGGACCGGGAAACGTCCATTAATAATTTGACGACAGTGTATGTCCCGCCTGTCTTGGACCGGGAAGAGCGACTGAAGGAGTGGTCGACATTCCGTGAAATCATCGCTGCCTTACGTGCACCGGATGGCTGTCCGTGGGATCGGGAACAGACACATGAAACGCTGAAACGCTATTTGGTCGAAGAAGCCCATGAGTTATTGGAAGCGATCGATCAGGAGGATGATCATGGCATCATCGAGGAATTGGGCGATGTCTTGCTACAAGTATTTCTCCATGCACAAATCGGGGAAGACGATGGATTCTTCGCCATGGAAGACATTCTGGAATCGATCGGGTCCAAGATGATCCGACGCCATCCTCATGTGTTCGGTGAAGTGGATGTGGAGAATTCCGATGAAGTCCTTCAAAACTGGCAGGATATCAAAAAGAGTGAGAAACCGGTGTCGGATTCATTATTGAATGGGCAGGAGCGCTCGGGATCGTCCCTGCTGACCGCATACAATTATCAAAAAGAAGCGGCAAAAGTCGGATTCGATTGGCCGGATATCCAAGGGGCGTTTGATAAGTTTGAAGAGGAATGGGCGGAGTTTCGTCAGGAAGTGGAAGAAGGGACATCGAAGACACAGATCGATGAGTTGGGAGATGTTCTCTTCACGCTAGTCAATCTTGCACGATTTTTAAAAATCTCACCAGAAGAGGCGATGATTCATGCCAATCAAAAATTTCGTTCACGCTTTTCATTTGTCGAACAACAAGTGAAAGAGGGGAGCGGGAAGTTTAGCGACTATTCCTTAGAGGAACTAGAGTCATTTTGGCAACAAGCGAAAGGAAGGGGAACCAAATGAGACTAGATAAATTTTTAAAAGTGTCCCGCCTTATCAAACGGCGGACATTGGCAAAGCAAGTGGCCGATCAGGGCCGGATCACCATAAACGGAAAAGTGGCAAAAGCCTCATCCGTCGTCAAGGCAGGCGATGAAGTGGCGATTCGATTTGGCCAAAAGATCGTTACCGCACAGGTCGAAGTCTTAAAAGACTCCACGAAAAAAGAGGACGCCGCCTCTATGTACACCATTTTGAAAGAAGAAAAGTTGGAAAAGGTGGAACCTGAATTTATTGATGATGAGGATTGATGGATTTCTTGCTCTCTAGTTTAGGAAGCCGGGGTGAAGATGCGGGCGCGTCACGAAATATGAGCGTTACTCCCGCAGTTATGGGCGTTTCCTTGGAATTATGATCGCTTGCGCAGAAATATGATCGGTTCTTCGAAATTGTGGGCGTTTCTCCGGAGTTATAATCGCTTGCGTAGAAATATGAGCGGATGAGCATGCCATGATTCACCGCCGTATCCTCTTTCCCGAGAAATTCCCAGACCCGAGTCCCGGAGCGATTTAGAAGGATAGCCCTCTGTTTGCAATGTACATATTCCTGTCATCTTTTCGAATCAGACGGCATAAGATGGCTGTGAACGTACAAGCAAAGGAGGAAGCATATGCAAATCCAGACGGACAGCCCTACGTATACAATCCCTTCAGGTGACCACGTAGTAACAATGCGAAACAGAAAAAGGATGGACCTGACGTCGGTCAAGGCGATCGACCGGTTCGATCAAGAAGAATTCCTCATTCGGACATCGCAAGGCATGCTGCAAATACGCGGGGAGGAACTGCGCATCGTCCATCTCGATGTCGATAAGGGGCTTCTCACATTGGAAGGGACAGTAGCGACCATCCAATACGATGAAGAAGAATCAGGATCACGGAATTTCCTCCATAAATTATTTGGATGAGTCTCTCCGTCCAGTTTCTTAGCCTTCTGGCGATGATCGGGACAGGTGTAGTTGGCGGAGCGTTGATCGATTTAATTCAAACAGGGACGGCGAATGCTGGAAAACGGTCCATTATCCGAAGAAAGGCGATCTGGTTTGAAACGATCGGTTGGATAGCGGTCGGTTGCGGATCGTTCTATGTTTTGTATCTGGTAAGGGATGGGGCCTGGCGGATGTACGATCCGGTTGCCCAGATTTGTGGATTGCTCTTATATGCGAGTGTATTCCATAAGCCGTTCAGGTTAGTTGGTCGGATTGTGCTATTGGTTGTCATAAAGCCCATTTGGTTTGTTTTGCGTCTTGCTGTCTCCATTATTCGGCAGATCATCCGGTTTGTTCTGAGACTTTCCATCCTTCTCTTCACACCGTTCATACGAGTCTACCAAGCCCTTCATAGAAAACTCTTTAAACCGAAGGGAAACTAATGTATACTTTATGGAATAATAATCGGGTGATGTGAAGAGAGGATGTGCAAGACATGGAAGAACGATCGTCGCGCGCAACAGTGGCATCGATTCAAACCGAATACGTCCGTAATCTCCAGAAAAAGCAGCATCGGAAAGCGGCGTTGAAAGTCCGTTTGTTTCGTAGGCTGGCGGTATTTGGCATCATTTCGGCAATTCTCTTTGGTGGATTGATCCATACCAATCTCCAACAGAAACAGGTCTTGGCTGACAAAGAACAGAAAAAGGCCGAGTTGACCGCTCAATTAAAACAGGTTCAGGCAGAGCAGGATGTATTGAAAAAGCAACTTGTGAAATTGGACGATGATGAGTATATTGCAAAACTGGCAAGAAAAGAATATTTTTTATCCGATCGCAATGAAATCATATTTTCCATCCCGGAAAAAAACCAAAAAAAGGATGAAAATGTGGAAGGAAAAGAGTAGTCTTATTGACACTCTTTTTTTGTTGGCTATAATAAGAGTAGGTATCTTGCACTTTGCAGGTCCCGTCAATACGGTTGCATGGCTTCCAGTGCGAGGCCCGCTTAAAATTTAAGGAGGAGCATTTTTTTTATGTCAATTGAAGTAGGCAGCAAGTTAGAGGGTAAAGTAACAGGAATCACAAACTTCGGAGCATTTGTTGAGCTACCGAACGGTTCGACAGGCTTGGTCCACATTAGTGAAGTAGCGGACAATTATGTCAAGGACATCAATGATCATTTAAAAGTAGGCGACATGGTTGAAGTGAAAGTGATGAATGTCGGAACAGATGGCAAAATCGGGCTGTCTATTCGTAAAGCGCAGCCTGAATCTGAACGCCCACAACGTCCTCAGCGCCCGCATCGTCCTCGTCAAGGCGGTCGGCCAATGAATGATCGTCCAGAAAATTTTGAACAGAAAATGGCAAAGTTCATGAAAGATAGTGAAGAACGCCTCTCGACTCTGAAAAGAGCGACGGAGTCCAAACGTGGTGGACGCGGAGCAAGAAGAGGATAACTTGCTGGCTGTTTCAATTTGGAAAAAAGAGATTGCAATCCCCGCCTCTAATGAGAGGCGCGGGATATTTTTTTGTCATCAACTTATTGTTAGTGGCGACATTTCGCCAGACATGTCACAGAATAGGAGTCGTTTCCGCTTTTATGGCGATTGGTGGCTAATCCTCCGAGCCCGTAATCCAGAGATGGGAGAAAATCGACAAAATCAACTCATGAAAAAAGCAGCTTTTCAGAATAGAAAGCTGCTTTTTTCATCTATCCAATTGGTCTTTCTTTATGGCGGCGGAGGGAGTCGAACCCCCGACCTTACGGGTATGAACCGGACGCTCTAGCCAGCTGAGCTACGCCGCCTTACTTGCAACAATATACATAATACATGGGAACACGGCACGTGTCAACCCGCTTAGGAAAAAAGAAAAACAGCGCCGGAACACGTCGAAACATTTTTTTGGTCACCTGTCACGAACAGACAATTTCTTGACGCCTCTCTATGTATACTTAATAAAAAGTGATCATAGGGGGAATGGGATATGAAAATGATGAGCAATGTGGAACATTCAGCTGGACAGTCCATCCGTATGTATTTTGAAATGATCGGAAAACGAAAAATGTATATCATTCTTTCACTCTTATTTTTACTCGGTTCCTTCTTTTTATCGCAGGCGGTCTTGTTTGATGCGGCCGTTCCGTTTTTCCTTCCGGTTTGGGCATTGGCGAAGGCGCGCTTCCGCCGTCACTTGATCTGGGTATTCATCGGTGGAATGGCAGGGAGCGCCTTCCTCGGTTTTGGACAAGCTGTCCTCCATCTATTGCAACTTATCCTATTCAATGCGGTCATCAAATATTCATTCACACGGAAATCCGTACCTATTACGGTGGCAGGTTGTTTGATTGTCGTCCAAGTCTTGTGGCAATTCATCATGTATGCGGGCCACCCACCGGTCATGGTTCAGCTCGCCATCGGGTATGAAGCGGTGTTGGCCTTATTCATGACATTCTTTCTGTTTATCGCTTTTCCGCCTATCGACCGCCTCTACTTCGAAAGGTGGACGCCTGAGCGTCTGAGTGCCGCCTGCATTATCGGCGCGATGGCGGCCACTGGGATGAGTGGGGTGATGCTGGGACATGTGTCGATTGCGGGTACCCTGATCCATTTGACCATTCTGCTAGCGGCTTTGGCAGGGGGGATTCCATTTTCAACGACGGTTGCGATGATTATTGCTGCAATTATCGGTATAGCAGAATTGTCCTTTACTGGCATGATGGCGGTGTATGGGATGACCGGTTTTCTCGCAGGTGCCCTGAGGCGATTCGGCAAAATGGGGATTGCATCGGCCGGTATTTTCGTATCGGTATTCTTTCTTATGTATGATTTGACACTGCCTTTGGATAGTTCTTATTTTGTATCCATCGGGGTCGCTTCGTTCTTATTTTTATTGATTCCCACTAAAAAAGTAGAGCCGATTCGTAACGCCATGTTTCCTGAACGGCAGGAAGTATCGGAAAAAAGACAGAAATGGCTAGCCGAGCGTCTGGATGAACAGTTGGCCGATTTCCAGCAATTTGCGGAGTTCATGTCTACGTTGGTCAAGGATCGGTTCTCCCAGACCAATGCTTCCGCAGTACAAGCGGTCCCCTCGATATGCCAATCCTGTTTCCGCTATTCGAAGTGTTGGGGCGGGCAGGATGAGGAGATGGCCCATCTGTTTCAGGCATGGGAGTCGACGTATTCTGTGACAAAGAAGGCGGCACGCCATAAAGTGGAAGAGAAAATCAAATATAAATGTATCCGCTTCACTGGACTCATCACGGAGTTGGAGGAGCAGTCTGCCAGCCGCCTATTAAGCGGTCAGCTACAGCATGGCCGAAAAATGTTAGCGCTTCAATTAAGGGATATGAGTGCCCACTTGGAGAAGATGATGAATGAAATCAAAGAAGATATTTCCGTCTATCGGCCGGATGAAGAAGAAATTGCCGGGCTGTTGAAAGAGAGAAATATTGAATATTTCCAGATCGATATATTATCCGGTGAGAGGGGGGCCCGCCGAATTGTCGTCTGCATCCCGGAACGACGATCCGACTTTGAGACGGACACGACCGTGGCGGAGCGGCTAGTATTGCCGGTGTTAGAGGAGTTGTATAATGAACCGTTCCAAGTCGTCAAATCGTCTGTACAGCAACATCCCTTCCCGCACTTGCAGTTGACATTCGGTTCCGCCGTCCGCTTTTCGTTGGAATATGGGATTGTAGCGGCATCCGGAAGTGGTTCATTCCACGCGGGGGATGCCTATGAAGTGTTTCCGATCCATGATGGTTTGACAGCCGTTCTGCTGTCGGACGGAATGGGACAGGATTTAAATGCGTACCGGGAAAGCAGGAAGGTGATCCGTTTAATGCGTGAATGTCTGAATCGGAAGATGAATCCCGAAACGGCCATGCACACGCTACACTATATGATGGCGTTGAATGGGCTGGACGATATGTATGCCACGCTCGACCTTGCTTTGGTTGACTTGCAGGAAGGGCGGCTATGGTCTTGGAAAGCCGGATCGATGAGTACGTATATTAAAAGAGGGGAAGACTTTTTAAGATTAGACAGCAAATCGGTTCCTGTCGGCTTTTTACATTCCTTTTCAGTAGAAGCCAAAAATGAAGAATTGAAATCAGGTGATTTGATTGTCATGATGACGGATGGTTTATTAAATGGAGAGATTGCATTGGAAACACAAGAAAAGGCATTATACAGCGTACTAGAGAAGTACGGGCATTATGATTGCGATAAAATTGCTGATCGGATCATGAATGAAATGGAGCGCAGATTCAGGGCAGTTGGCGATGATCGTACGGTGCTTGTCATGAGAGTGGACCACTCCCTTCCAAAATGGGCCGGATTCAAACCGAATTCCCCGATTATTTCCCGGGAAAAGATGATAGGATAGAGAGAAGAGAAGGAATTGGGGGTGATGGTGCACCAATGGATAGATTGGAACGGACCGTTTTTCGATTTATAAGGGAAAATGAGCTTTTGAAACCTGGGGATCGCGTTCTGGTTGCGTGCTCGGGGGGCATCGATTCCGTCGCGGTACTTCACTTCATCGCGAGCCATCGAAAGAAATGGCAAATTGAAGTCGCGGCGGTCCATGTTGATCATATGTTACGAGGGAAGGATTCGGCAGAGGACGGCGTGCTAGTGAGCCGGTTATGTGAGCAATACGATATCCCGTTTTACGGTGGAAGTGTACCCGTCCCCGCCATCCTTGCAGAAAAAGGGGGCAATGTCCAAACAGTTTGCCGCAATGGAAGATATGCTTTGTTCGAAGAGATTATGCAGACGGATGATTATCATTGTTTGGTGACCGCCCACCATGCCGATGATCAGCTTGAAACGATGCTTATGCAAATGATCAAAGGCAATCCCCCGTTCGGTATGCCAGCTGAGCGGTCCATCGGCAACGGACGGCTGATCCGCCCCTTTTTTCCTATAACGAAAGCGGACATCCAGGCGTACGCAGTTGAAAACAATCTGCCGTTCCGAGAGGATCCGAGCAATACAAGTGATGCCTATTTGCGGAACCGGATCCGCCATCATCTATTGCCGTTCATTTTGGAAGAGAACGAGGCGGCGGCAAGAAATGCGGTCCGGATTTCTGACAGATTACAAACGGATCAGAAGCTGCTTGAGCAGCAAGCCGAGGAGCAGGTTAACCAATTCGTACAATTTGATGAAAAAGGACTGCCCTTTATTGAAGACAATGCCTTTTTTGCCATGCCCGTTGCTTTACAAAGAAGAGCGATTCCTCTACTATTGAATTATCTTTATGAAGGTCGGCGCATAGCGGTAGAATACCGGGACGCGCTTACTGAACAACTGCTCCATCATATTTCTTCACCACAAGGAAATGTCACGGTTGATCTGCCGGATGGATTTCGTTTTGTAAAAGAATATGGCAAATTATTTTTTGTTCAAAATCAATTTGCCGATGAAATTACAACTAAAAAGAAATTGGAGAAAGGCGTTTGGACTCCATGGGGAAATGGACTGGCGCTTTATTGGAATGAAGCAGACGGGGCAGACAAGGACTTGGATGAGGAAAAAGCCGAAGTCATGTACTTTGCTCTCCCTGATAAAGCTTTGCCGCTCTTCGTAAGGAACCGGGAGGACGGGGATCGGATACTGTTGCGGGGGATGTCGAATCCGAAGCGATTATCGAGGCTGTTCATCGATGAAAAAATCGCACGGACGGAGCGTGATCATCTACCCGTACTTGTTACTGCCCAAGGGGATGTATGTGCTGTACCAAGCGTGCGGTACGGCTTGGCTTTCTCGAAGAGGAGGGCCGGCCAGCCATACATATTTGCAATGAAAAGGTATCCCGCACTTGTGGGAAATAACTCCTAGAGAATTAGTGGAAGAGGGTGAATTTCGATGTTAGCAAAAGATATCGAAGAAGTGCTGATTACGGAAGAAGAAATTGAAGGGAAAATTCATGAGCTCGGTGCCATATTGACTGAGGAATACCAAGATAAATTCCCGCTTGCCATCGGTGTGCTGAAAGGTGCATTGCCTTTCATGAGTGATTTGATGAAGCGGATTGATGCTTACATCGAGTTGGATTTCATGGACGTGTCAAGTTACGGCAACGCGACCGTCTCTTCGGGTGAAGTGAAAATAATCAAAGACTTGAACACGAGTGTAGAGGGACGAGATGTCCTTATTATCGAAGACATCATCGACAGCGGAAAAACATTAAGCTACCTCGTCGACTTGTTAAAGTATCGGAAGGCAAACTCCATCAAAATCGTAACGTTGCTGGATAAGCCGACCGGGCGTAAAGTGGATCTGAAAGCGGACTATGTCGGCTTCATTGTTCCAGATGCCTTTGTCGTAGGATATGGTTTGGATTACGCGGAAAAGTACAGAAACTTGCCTTATATCGGTGTGTTGAAAAAGGAAATCTATTCTTTCTGAGAGCTTTCCGAAAGTTCCTTTTTATAGGACAGAAGGGAAGCTCTTTCGCTAAGGCATTTTCGTTGTAGGTTGAAACCAAACTATGTTAAGATTTACAATAGTTTTCTTTTACTGAGTGAGGAGGCTTGGGATGAATCGGATATTTCGTTACTTTCTATTATACGGATTGATATTCCTGGCGATTATGGGAATTTTCAGTTCTTTAAACAGTACAAATCCGAAGTTGAAAGAGATTACAACCAGTGAATTCATCTTGGCTTTACAAGATGGGGAAGTAACCTCCTTGACACTCCAACCAAATCAGCTTGTATATGAAGTAAGAGGGGAAATGAAGGGTTACGAGAAGGGCGAGGAATTCGTATCGAACATTGCGCAGAATGATGAAAAATTGCTCAATGATATACATGAACTTGCCCGTAAAATGGAAATTGACGTGAAAAAAGCACCTGAAACAAGTGCGTGGGTTTCTTTCTTTACAGGTCTTGTACCGTTTATCATCATTTTTATCCTTTTCTTCTTCCTGTTAAATCAGGCGCAAGGCGGTGGCGGTGGCCGTGTCATGAACTTCGGAAAAAGTAAGGCGAAGCTTCATACGGATGATCGGAAAAAAGTCCGTTTTACAGATGTTGCAGGAGCGGATGAAGAAAAGGCGGAACTGGTGGAAGTCGTTGATTTCCTAAAAGATTCGCGTAAATTTGCGGAAGTCGGTGCACGGATTCCGAAAGGGATTTTGCTCGTCGGACCTCCGGGGACAGGTAAGACATTGTTGGCCCGTGCAGTTGCGGGAGAAGCGGGCGTGCCATTCTTCTCGATTTCGGGTTCCGATTTCGTGGAAATGTTCGTAGGGGTCGGGGCTTCCCGTGTACGTGACCTCTTTGAAAATGCGAAAAAGAATGCACCATGTATCATATTCATTGATGAAATCGACGCAGTCGGTCGCCAACGGGGTGCAGGTCTCGGTGGCGGGCATGATGAGCGGGAGCAGACATTGAACCAGTTGCTTGTTGAAATGGACGGCTTCGGGGAAAATGAAGGCATCATCATCGTCGCGGCAACGAACCGACCTGATATTTTGGATCCGGCCCTATTGCGTCCTGGCCGTTTTGACCGGCAGATCACTGTCGGAAGACCGGACGTCAAAGGACGGGAAGCTGTGCTGCGAGTGCATGCGCGCAATAAACCCCTGGATGATTCAGTCAATTTGAAGGCACTTGCCCAACGGACGCCAGGTTTCTCGGGTGCAGACCTTGAGAACTTACTCAATGAGGCGGCGCTCGTCGCAGCGCGTCGTGGCAAGGGCAAAATCGATATGGCGGACATTGACGAGGCGACAGACCGGGTCATCGCAGGACCGGCTAAAACAAGTCGTGTCATTTCGGAAAAAGAACGTAATATTGTAGCGTTCCACGAAGCGGGCCACGTCGTTGTCGGATTAATGCTCGACGATGCAGAGATTGTCCATAAGGTGACGATCGTTCCGCGCGGCCAAGCGGGCGGCTATGCCGTCATGCTACCGAAAGAGGATCGTTACTTCATGACAAAACCGGAACTTCTGGATAAAATCGCGGGGCTACTAGGTGGTCGCGTAGCGGAAGAGATCGTCCTAGGAGAAGTATCGACCGGGGCACATAATGACTTCCAGCGCGCCACTGGCATTGCCCGTTCCATGGTGACGGAATACGGGATGAGCGAAAAGCTCGGTCCGATGCAGTTCGGCCAATCCCAAGGCCAAGTTTTCTTGGGCAGGGATTTTAATTCCGAGCAAAATTATTCCGAATCCATTGCATATGAGATTGATCAAGAGATGCAGCGTATCATAAAAGAGCAGTATGAGCGGACGAGACAGATCCTAACGGAAAAACGGGATTTGCTGGATTTGATCGCTACTACGTTACTTGATGTGGAAACACTTGATGCCGAGCAGATCAATCACTTGAAAGACCACGGCACATTGCCGGATCGACCATATGAACGGAACGGCAATGATACGAATGGTTCTACCGACTCCGACAAGGAGCAAGAGGGAGATTCCGTAATCCCGGATGTCACGGGCGCACCTACGGATCCTTCGATTGGCGATTTGCCGAGAGAGACCAGAGGAGACCAACCTCTGAAGCCGATCGACGAAGAGCGTAGAGACTGAATGATCACGATAGCTGACTGTTTCTTTTGAAGCGGTCGGCTATTTTTCTATTAGTCTTGCTTCGTTGAAATTTCCTGCCTCCGCCAGGCAGAATCTGTCACGGATTTGTGGTATGATGTGGTGGAAAAAAGTCGAAATAAGCGAGGAAACTATTATGATCTTAGTATTAGATACCGGCAATACGAACATCGTCCTTGGGGTATATGAACAAGGGGAGCTGAAGTATCATTGGCGCATGGAAACGTATCGGCATAAGACGGAAGATGAATACGCGATGCAAGTGAAATCGCTTTTCACCCACGTTGGATTGAACTTTGAAGATATTAATGGAATTATCATTTCATCTGTCGTTCCGCCTGTCATGTTTCCACTCGAGCAAATGTGCCGAAAATATTTCAATCAAAAGCCGCTCGTTGTAGGACCTGGCGTGAAGACAGGATTGAACATTAAATACGAAAATCCGCGCGAGGTGGGAGCGGACCGGATTGTGAATGCGGTAGCGGCGATTCACGATTATGGCGACCCGTTGGTCATTGTTGATTTTGGCACGGCTACAACTTATTGCTATGTAAATGAACGTGGAGAGTATATGGGAGGCGCTATTGCCCCAGGAATCGGCATCTCGATGGAAGCTTTATTTGACCGGGCCTCCAAGCTGCCAAGAATTGAGCTGACCCGTCCAGAACAGGTTATCGGAAAAAATACGGTAGCTGCCATGCAGGCCGGTATTGTCTATGGATATGTAGGCCAAGTGGAAGGTATTGTTGCCCGGATGAAAGCACAGAGTAAAGTGGAGCCTACCGTTATCGCAACCGGAGGGCTTGCTGATTTGATTGCTAGTGAAACGGATGTCATTGATGTGGTTGACAATTTCTTGACGTTAAAAGGACTTCATTTGATTTATGAACGAAATATGTGAATTTCCTGAAGGAGAGACAGACAAATGAGTGATTATTTAGTGAAAGCCGTTGCATATGAAGGGACGATCCGAGCGTATGCAGTCCGCTCGACGGACACGGTTGCTGAAGTACAGCGCCGACACGATTTGTGGCCCACTGCAACAGCAGCGCTCGGCCGGACGATGACGGCGGCTGCCATGATGGGAGCCATGGCAAAAGGGAATGACAAACTGACACTTAAAGTGGAAGGGAACGGGCCCATCGGTGCGATGGTAGTCGACGCCAATGCGAATGGTGAAGTACGGGGGTATGCCACTAACCCCCATGTCCACTTTGAGTTGAATGAACATGGAAAGCTGGATGTCCGACGGGCTGTCGGAACTGAGGGCATGTTGACCGTAGTCAAAGACCTTGGTTTACGGGATTTCTTCACTGGCCAAGTGCCACTCATTTCCGGGGAAATTGCCGAGGACTTCACACAGTACTTTGTCGTGTCGGAGCAAGTCCCTTCAGCTGTTGGACTTGGAGTGCTGGTCAACCCGGATAATACTGTGAAAGCGGCAGGCGGCTTTATTATCCAAGTGATGCCAGGCGCCACCGACGAAACTATCAGTGTGTTGGAAGAGAAAATTTCGACGGTAGATCCGATTTCAAAACTGATTGACCGCGGCTTAACGCCGGAAGAAATCTTAGGTGAGGTCTTAGGCACAGAACAAGTGACAGTCTTGGATCGTTTAGACGTCGAATTTTCATGTAATTGTTCAAAAGAGCGGTTTGGAAACGCCATTATCGGATTGGGAGAAAAGGAAATCCGGGAAATGATTGAAGAAGACGGAAAAGCAGAGGCACATTGCCATTTCTGTTTGGAAACGTATACGTATTCAAAAGATGAGCTGGAAGGTTTTATCGATGAAATACGGTCACAGTCCTAAGGAAGCGACTCCGAGACGAAGATTAAAAACCAAGCCGCTTCTCATGCTGATCGGCATCCTGCTTACTTTTAATGTCCTCTGGTTTATCGGCTGGTTAATTCCCGATAAGTCCAAGAAATCGGATGAAGTCGTAGCGACGGTTGCGGGGGAACCAATCATGCGGGAGGAGTGGCTGACGGCCATGGAAGAGGAAGTGGGCCGAGAAACCTTGTTGGAACTCGTCAATGGACATGTCATGGAAGCGGCTGCTAAAAGGTATGGTATTAAGGTGTCTGATCAAGAGGTCGATTTGGAACTCGCTTTGATCGCTTCCGTCGGAGGACAATCCTATTCCGGTTTGGACGCCGATAAAATACGTCAAAAAATTCGTTCCAAATTAATCTTGGAAAAAGTGTTAACCAATGACGTGGTCATTCAAGATAAGGAGATAGAGGATTTCTATGATACCAATACGAGCCTTTATCATATTCAAACCTCTTACCGCACTTCCGTGATCATTTTGCCAAGTAAGGAAGAGGCGGAGCAGGCTTCTAGTGAGTTGGCGGATGGATCGAATTTTGCGGTCCTCGCGAAAGAACGATCGGTTGACCCTGCCTCGGCCAGTCTCGGCGGGGATATTGGCTATATTAATGACTCGGCAAACGCCATTGATCCTGCAATAGTAGAGACTGCTGTTGGGGCTAAAGTCGGGAAGCCAAGTGAGGTCATACAATTGAAAGACGGTACATATGTAATCGTCCTAGTTAATGAAGTGGTGGAAGGGCGCTCCTTCAAATTGGACGAAGTCAAAGATCAGATCAAGCGTGAATTGGCCTTGGAACAATTGTCCCAATCCGTCAGTCCGGAAACGTTCTGGAAAGAATTTGATGCCGAGTGGTTCTACGGGAAATAAAGCAGAAAGCTGTCGGCTGACAGCTTTTTTCTTATCCGGCTATATTAATAGAAAATTAGGTAAAAAAACAGAGATGTCTTCATTGACAAAAGTCGCATTTCAGTAGTACAATAAAACATATTAAAATAGTAGGGATTGGGAGAGGGTATGAATGAGTAGAGTCGGAAATTCAGTTGCAGACTTAGTCGGAAAGACACCGCTCGTAAAGTTGAACCGGTTAGTAGGTCCAAACGACGCGGAAGTGTATTTGAAATTGGAATACTTCAACCCAGGTTCTAGTGTCAAGGACCGGATCGCGCTTGCCATGATCGAAGCGGCAGAGAAATCCGGCGAGTTGAAAGAGGGGGGCACGCTGATTGAGCCGACGAGCGGAAATACCGGGATCGGCCTTGCGATGATTGCAGCCGCAAAAGGGTATAAGGCAGTTCTTGTCATGCCGGATACAATGAGCTTGGAGCGCCGCAACTTGCTGCGTGCCTATGGGGCAGATCTCGTTCTGACTCCTGGCGCGGAAGGAATGAAAGGCGCTATCGCGAAAGCGGAAGAATTGGCGAAAGAAAATGGCTGGTTTGTCCCACAACAATTCAACAACGAAGCGAATCCGGAAGTCCACCGCTTGACGACAGGACCGGAAATTGCCGACGCATTGGATCGTGTCGATGCTTTCATTTCCGGCATTGGTACAGGTGGAACGATTACAGGAGCCGGCAGCGTATTAAAAGAGCGTTTCCCGGAAGTGAAAATTGTGGCGGTCGAGCCGTCCGATTCCCCTGTCCTATCAGGCGGCAAGCCAGGGCCGCATAAAATCCAAGGGATCGGCGCAGGATTTGTTCCAAAAGTCTTAAATATCGACATCTACGATGAAATCATCCAAGTGTCCAACGATGAATCCTACGAAACAGCAAGACGCGCAGCACGTGAAGAAGGAATCCTCGGTGGCGTTTCGTCCGGCGCAGCCATTTTCGCAGCATTGCAAGTTGCAAAAGAACTGGGCAAAGGAAAGAAAGTCGTAGCCATCCTCCCTTCGAATGGGGAGCGCTACTTGAGCACACCGCTTTATCAATTTGATGAATAAGAATTTGCGGAAGAAGGAGTATAATCGCTCCTTCTTTTTTTAATTGTAGTGGAACCTTTCTGGCTTCACCCAAAGCTGTCATGTCAATCCGGTCAACTGTAAGGGCAAATCAGAGAACTGTCATGGCTCGGGTGGAAACTGTCCTGTCTCGCAAAAAACCTCTCATACTCCGGGGTCATTATTGCTTCCAGTCTGTCCCGAGCAGAAAATCCAAGTGGCTTCCGGTTTTGGAGTGGCGTAATTGGCTCCTGCCGCGGTAAGATAGAAGGACTACTGGTTACCGGGAGGAACGGAACATGCAAGGACAGACACCAAGTTATACAACTAAGAAAATGACAAAGAATCAATTTTTCCAAGCCTATCAGAAATTGGCACGGGGCAATGAAAAGCATATTCTCCTGGAAAGCGGGAGGGGCGGCGAGATGTGTATCGCGGGAATCGATCCGCTCGTTACGTTGCAGGCGTTGGAAGGGGACCGCCTCCTGCTAAATTGGCGTGATGGTCGGACAGAAATTCAGGAAGGTGATCCCCTCCATCTGTTAACTGAATTTGTACAAAGTTATGAGATGGATCGTCTGCCGGAACTTCCAGCTTTCCAAGGCGGCGTGCTTGGTTTCATCAGCTATGATTATGTGCGTCGCTATGAGACGTTGCCGGACTTGGCGCAAGATGATTTGGAAACACCAGATCTGTATTTCTATTTATTCGATCGGTGGGCAGTTCTCGACATTGCAACGGAGACGGCCTATTTCATGACGCTCCCAGATAGCGAAGAATCATCTTCCGAAGTGGCGGCCCAATGGATGGATGCCGCTGCTTCCGCGAATCAAAAGCGAACATGGGAAGACGTATCGGCGGACTATAAAATGGCGGAACCAGTCGATGTCTCCGTGTCCGGCCCCGAATTTGAGCAAATGGTGCGGGATGTTCAGCGATATATTGCACAAGGTGATGTCATTCAAGTAAATCTGACCGTCCGCCAATCGAAAGCGCTAGCTGCTGATCCACTCGATATGTATGGAGCGCTTCGTGCCTTGAACCCGTCGCCTTACATGGCGTCTCTCGGTGCCCCGGAATTTGCGGTTGTCTCCGGCTCCCCCGAACTCCTATTGAAAAAGCGCGGAAATGATTTGAGCACGCGGCCAATCGGCGGAACGAGACGGAGAGGGAATGACGAGGAGGAAGACGCCGCATTGCAGGCGGAGCTCTTGTCGAATGAAAAAGAGAGAAGCGAACATAAAATGCTTGTTGACCTGGAGATTAATGATTTCAAAGGGGTTTGTACGCCAGGCACTGTCGAGACAGATGAATTCATGGTCATCGAGAAATATTCGCACGTCATGCACCTCGTCTCGAATGTCCGGGGAACGGTAGCGGAAGGACTGACGAATGCCGCTATCATCCAAGGGATCTTTCCTGGTGGTTCCATTACAGGTGATCCGAAACTGCGGACGATGGAAATTATCGAGGAATTGGAGCCGACGCGAAGAGGGCTCTATACCGGGTCGATCGGCTGGTTTGATTTCAACGGGGATGTCGAGCTGAATATCGTTATCCGGACCGCTTATATCAAAGATGGTATCGCCCATATTCAGGCGGGGGCGGGTCTCGTAGCGGAGTCGGTACCGGAAGCGGAATACATCGAATCGTTGAATAAAGCAAAAGCCCTCTGGCAGGCGAAGGAAATGGCGGAATCGGTAAACCGGAAAATAGGAGAGGTGTAAGACATTCATGTTATGTTGGATGAATGGTGAATATAAAGAAGCTGCGGAGTTGACCATTTCCCCGTTCGATCACGGCTTTTTGTACGGTGTCGGGTTTTTCGAGACGTTCCGTACATATAAAGGACAAGTTTTTTTATTCAAAGAGCATATGGATCGATTACGTACAGCGCTCGATGAATTCCATATCTCGATGCCTTACGAGGACCAGGTCATCTTGGACGTTGTACAACGATTGGACGAGGAGTCCGGCGATAGAGATGGCTATTTCCGGTTGAATGTCTCCGCGGGCGTACATGAGATCGGTCTTGCGCCATCTTCTTACGAGTCTCCGAATGTTATCCTGTTCCGCAAAGAACTCGCCCCGGCAGCTCGCGGGACGGAAAAACAAGGCATCTGGCTGGAAACGCCTCGCAATCAACCGGAAAGCGGCATTCGGCATAAATCCCATAATTTCCTGAACAACGTACGGGGCAGATTGGAGCTGCATTCCTTGAAGGACTTGGAAGGTCTCTTCCTGACGGCGTATGGGTATGTGGCGGAAGGCGTCACGTCCAATGTGTTTTGGATGAAGGACGGGCAATTGTACACGCCGGCGATCGAAACGGGGATACTGCCGGGTACGACGCGGGCTTTCCTGCTTCGGTTGGCGGAAGCGGCTGGCCTCCCGGTTAATGAGGGGTTATATACGAAAGAAGCGGTGGAAGTCGCAGACGAAGTGTTTGTATCCAATGCGGTACAGGAACTTGTGCCATTGTCATCCATTGGGGAGTTTCCGCTTCCGGGAGCCTCGGGGGTTTATTATCAACGGCTGCACACAGACTATGTGCAAGCGATAGATGAAATGAAAGAGAGTGGACTGGAATGGAGTTAACCAATGCAAAGGACGTGTATCGATTCGGAAAGGTCGAGATAGATTTCCGAAAAGAGACCGTGGTGATGGGGATTTTGAATGTCACACCGGACTCGTTTTCGGATGGCGGCCGCTTTAATACAATCGATGCGGCGTTGCGACGGGCAGAGGAAATGATACGGGAAGGCGCAAAAGTTATTGACGTCGGAGGAGAATCCACGCGTCCTGGCCATATCCCGATATCGTCGAGCGAGGAGATCGACAGGATTACTCCGATCATTGAAGCGTTAACTCGCGAGTTGGATTGCGCCGTGTCGATCGATACATATAAATCGGATGTGGCGGAAGCGGCTGTCCAAGCGGGCGCCCATATTATCAATGATATTTGGGGAGCCAAGCACGATCCGGCGATTGCCCAAATCGCTGCGAAACACAAAGTGCCCATCATCCTCATGCACAACCGCAAGGAAGCCGTATATGAAAGTCCGGTGATGGAGGAAGTCCTTACTGATTTGGAGGAAAGTGTGTCGATTGCATTGGAAGCAGGTGTGGCCAAGGGCGATATTTGGTTGGATCCCGGTATCGGCTTTGCCAAGGACACTACGCAGAACATACTCGTCATGCAGGGATTGCAGCGTATTTCCAATATGGGCTACCCTCTCCTGCTCGCCACTTCCCGAAAACGGATGATCGGCAATGTGCTCGGACTGCCGGTGAATGAACGGATGGAAGGCACGGGAGCGACGGTTTGTTATGGTATGGAGCACGGTTGCCATATGGTACGTGTCCATGACGTGAAGGAGATATCACGGATGGTGAAGATGATGGATGTACTCATTGGGAAAACGGCGTTTAAGGAGTGACGACTTACTTGGATTATATTCATTTAAATGAAATGCAGTTTTTCGGATACCATGGCGTCTTGCCGGAAGAGACTCGGCTCGGGCAACGGTTTCGCGCAACTGTGACGCTTGCGCTCGATTTGTCGGAAGCCGGGAAGACGGATGATTTGGAAAAGACGGTGAATTATGCGGAAGTGTATAGTATCTGCAAGTCGGTTGTAGAGGGCAAACCATTTAAGCTGATCGAGTCCGTCGCCGAACAGATTGCGGATGAAATACTCTATAATTTCGGGGATCAAGTGCTGGGTGTCCGGGTTATGCTGGTCAAGCCTGATCCACCGATTCATGGCCATTATGCTTCCGTGGCGGTTGAGATTACGAGGGGGCGGTTCGAGTGAATGTTTCTTTTCTTTCCATCGGCTCGAATATGGGCGATCGGCTGCGCCATTTACAGCAAAGTGTATATACCCTTCATTCCCAAGAAGGGATCGAAGTGGTAGCGGTGTCGTCCATTTACGAAACAGCGCCGATCGGCTTTATCGGACAGGCAGATTTTTTGAATATGGCGGTAAAAATCCAGACGAGTCTGGACCCTCATACGCTTTTGAATGTATGTCAGCAGATTGAGTCCGACCTGGGGCGGAAGCGGCTGATTCGTTGGGGTCCCCGGACAATAGACCTTGACATTTTGCTCTATAATAACGAAAATATTGAATCGGAGAACTTAATTATCCCTCATCCGCGTATGCTGGAGCGAGCGTTTGTTCTTGTGCCGTTATTTGAAATTGCGCCTGAGCTTGCCAGTTCGGAAGAAGTTGTTCAAGCCGGCGGTGTCGAACTTTGGAAGAAAATTGATGGAGCTCCCGAATCCTTTTGGGGAGGATCCTTGAAATAGTGACCGCCGGAATAGGCGGCATGATTAAGTTAGAAAGGAGGAACCCGAATGAACGATATAAAAGAAAGACCGTTTCAAATCGGTGATATTACGATGGATAACCGGGTCGTGTTGGCTCCGATGGCGGGAATATGCAACTCGGCTTTCCGATTGACCGTGAAAGAATTTGGTGCGGGCCTTGTCTACGCGGAAATGATCAGCGACAAGGGGATTGTCCATAAAAACGACAAAACCTTGAGTTTGCTGCACATCGATGAGCGGGAAAACCCGCTATCTTTGCAAATTTTTGGTGGAGAAAAGGAGACGCTCGTGGAAGCGGCGCGATATGTCGATAAATATACGACCGCGGACATCATTGATATTAATATGGGCTGCCCGGTGAATAAAATCATCCGATGCGAGGCCGGGGCAAAACTGCTTTTGGATCCGGATAAAATTTACAATATGGTATCGGCTGTTGTTGATAATGTAGGCAAGCCGGTCAGTGTCAAAATGCGCATCGGTTGGGATGATGAACATGTTTTCGCGGTGGAGAATGCCAAAGCTGTTGAACGCGCGGGCGGTGCGGCTGTTGCAGTCCACGGACGTACGCGTCTTCAAATGTATGAAGGCAAGGCGAACTGGGATATCATTCGCCAAGTGAAAGAGGCGGTTTCGATCCCTGTCATGGGGAATGGGGATGTCGAAACACCGCAAGACGCCAAACGCATGTTGGATGAAACCGGTGTGGATGGAGTGATGATCGGTCGGGCGGCTCTCGGAAATCCGTGGATGATCTACCGCACGGTCCGCTACTTGGAAACCGGCGAATTGATGGAGGAACCGGATGTACGGGAAAAAATCGATGTGTGCCTTCTTCATTTCCAACGTCTCGTCGAGTTGAAAGGCGAGTTTGTCGCCGTGCGCGAAATGCGTAAGCACGCTTCATGGTACATGAAGGGGATCCGTGGCAACGCCCATATCCGGAAATCGATCAATGCGACTGAATCAGCTGATGAAATGATTAGCCTGTTGACCGCTTTCGCCGTTGAAATGACAGAACGTGAACAGCAAGTGACCGGTGCCAGTGCAGTTTGATAAACGAATTCGAGCTGTCACATCTCTGTGACAGCTCTTTTTTCCTTATTAACCAAGAAAACGTGTCGGGGCGGCCCAAATTGTGTACAATAGGTGCATGCAGTCCGAAGCAACGGATAAGAAGAAGGAGTGAAAGAAATGTCCCATCTGGACGAATTAAATGATCAGCTTTTGGTGAGACGCCAGAAGATGGAGGATATACGGGAAAGCGGGCTCGATCCGTTCGGTGCCCGATTTGAGAGGACACATCTTTCAAACGAAATCCGGGAGCAATATGACCATTTGTCGAAAGAGGAATTGGATGAAACGACGCATGAAGTCGTCATTGCAGGACGGATCATGACGAAACGTGGAAAAGGAAAAGCTGGATTTGCGCACATCCAAGACTTGGGCGGCCAAATCCAAATTTATGTGAGACAAGATGCAATCGGCGAAGAGGCCTATAAATTATTTACGAGCGCGGATCTCGGGGATATTGTCGGCATTAAAGGAACGGTATTCAAAACAAATGTCGGGGAACTTTCAGTCAAAGCGCTTGAATTTACTTTTTTGACAAAAGCACTGCGTCCACTACCTGAGAAGTTTCACGGTTTGCAAGACATTGAACAGCGATACCGCCAGCGTTACCTGGATCTGATTTCGACTGAAGGAAGCAAAGAGACCTTCATTTTGCGAAGCCGCATTATCCAGTCGATGCGTCGTTACTTGGATGAAATCGGTTTTCTGGAAGTGGAAACACCAATGCTGCATGCTATTGCGGGCGGAGCTTCGGCAAGGCCGTTCATTACGCATCATAATGCCTTGGATATGACCCTCTATATGAGGATCGCCATCGAGCTTCATTTGAAGCGTCTTATTGTCGGCGGACTGGAGAAAGTCTATGAAATCGGCCGCGTTTTCCGGAATGAAGGAATTTCGACACGCCATAATCCCGAGTTCACGATGCTTGAGCTCTATGAGGCGTATGCAGATTACCAAGATATTATGGAGCTGACTGAAAATCTCATTGCACATGTGGCGCAAGACGTACTTGGCACGACAACAGTGAAATACGGAGAAGATGAAATCGATCTATCCCCAGGATGGACGCGTCTTCATATGGCAGACGCTGTTAAGCAATACACAGGCGTTGATTTCTGGAATGAAATGACGAAGGAAGAAGCGCATGCACTGGCTAAAGAACATGGCGTAGAAGTTACAAACATGATGGAAGTCGGACATGTGTTGAACGAGTTTTTTGAACAAAAGGTCGAGGAGCAGCTCGTCCAGCCGACGTTTATCTATGGGCATCCGGTTGAAATCTCTCCGTTAGCGAAGAAGAATCCAAAGGACAGCCGCTTTACGGATCGTTTTGAATTATTCATTGTTCGCCGTGAGCATGCGAATGCTTTCACAGAGCTAAACGATCCAATCGATCAGCGTGAACGCTTTGAAGCGCAGCTATTGGAGAAGGAACAAGGGAACGACGAAGCGCATGAGATGGATGATGATTTTATTGAAGCGTTGGAGTATGGACTACCTCCTACCGGCGGACTGGGGATTGGAATCGATCGCCTCGTCATGTTATTGACGAATGCGCAATCCATCCGGGATATCCTCCTATTCCCGCAAATGCGTTCAAAAGAGTAAGGTATGACCGCCGTGCAGAATCGCAAATCTGCATGGCGGTTTGTATTTATGGGGATTTGGGATTGCCTGAATAGCTGTAGGAGGAGTGGAGTTGTTTCATATAATACAATTCTTATCAAGAATGGGTTGAAAACTTTTTTTGAAATTAGTCTTGCATTTTAAAAGATAAGCGAGTATAGTAAAGAACGTTGCGCTTCACAAATAATGAAAACAACGAAAAAAAGAAATTAGAAAAAGTTGTTGACATTAAGAACGCAGCTTGGTATGATATAAGAGTTGCTGCGAAACACAACGGCAACAAAATGAACCTTGAAAACTGAACAGCAAAACGTCA
>NZ_JBFEGI010000017.1:0-55509 GCF_047228905.1 Sporosarcina sp. 179-K 3D1 HS | reverse complement strand
ATCGGGAGACGTTATTTTAAGCGGAAAGTGTCCAAATTTAACGAGCAAAAAGTGTCCAAAACTACTTGACGGTTACAGTCGTTGGTAGGTTTACCTTTTATGATGTTCGATATATCCTCTTTCTCAAATGCTTTACCATCATTCGAATAACCCATTTCATTTACTTTTATTGCGACCTTTTCAATACTACCTATGTATGCGTATTCCTTGATAATTTGTTCTTCCAGTGTTTTAGGTTGGAAGGATTCAACTAAATCAACAAATCCCTGTAGAATCTCAATTTCTTTTTTTGCTTGATCTACAGTTTTTAAGTTCTTCATCATCTCTCGCCCCCCTTATTCGAGATATTCTATAAGTACCACTAAAAACCTCTTTATTAACTAACTGGGCAGTTATGTATACAATCGACGCAGTCAAACGAAGGAATCTTCCGACTTTTTTAATAGGATTCTGACTAGAGTAAGAAGAGCCCCAGTATAAACAACAATAATAAAATAAGGGAAAGGAAAGCAACCTCTTCCCTTAATTATTGGCATACACAATTTGACATTAGGGTATTTTCTTGATTGAGCAAACGTTAAGAAGAAGAACCATCTGGATATCCATGCTTAAAAAACAGGGAGCATCCATTCAATTTTTTCCGTTCTGAGCTCCATGAGTAGATACAAACTGCTTAATGAAATTGTTCACTGCCACGGGCGCCTTTGTTGGAAGCTGATGTTTTACGTCTCCTATGAGTATGCACTCGTTGACAGGGAGCTTTTCGTGTAATAATTGGGCATAGCGATGAAACGCCTTATTTTTTTCTCCATACAGCAACAAAACAGGGAATTTAATTTGATCTAAACGGTCCGTACAGTTATAGTGCAAACTGTATCGATAATATTGTTCAATATTTTGGGCTTTTCCTTTTTTTGCGTTGATATATAAATCTTTAAACAATTGTCCAGTATTGGAGTTAGTAAAGGAAACGGATAAAGCAAGAGCTTTATATGCCTTCCATTCCGCTAGCTTTACCCCTAAACTAATTTTATTTTTTAATGATGGATCTTTTACTTCTGACAGGGCTCCTATAAGAATGCCTCCTAAAGAGCGTTCGGGGTATGTCAGCAAAAAATCAAGAGCAATGGTCCCTCCAGTTGAGTAGCCGCATATAAAAGCTTTATCTACTTTTAAATGGTCCAATAGTTGTTTGATATCATGTGAAATTAATGGATAAGTCAATGCTTTTTCTGAAAAAGAGCTGTTTCCATGACCACGAATGTCAAAGACAATAACTTTGAAGCGATTTGATAATTCATTCACTTGGTAGATAAAATTCATGCTTGTGAGTAAGGGAGGATGGATAAACACGATAGGTATCCCTTTGCCTTGAACGTGATAATACAGGTCTATCCCATCAATTCTTGTAACTGGCAACGCATTTCACCTCCGATCTTAGGGGGTTATTTTTTGACAATTTTTCAGTCCCAGATTCTCCTTACAAAATAGGTATCCTTTTTTACTTTCACTTCGTAGACATCCGGGCGAGAAAACCCCGACCATTCTTTGAGCCCCTGCATGCCATCAATTTGCATCAATAAAAGCGCCATCGTATTACGATGAGTAACCAGCACGGTGCCGTCGGTTGCTGATTCAAGCACTTCCATTCCCCTTTTTGCTATTTCGCGGCTTGATTCTCCACCCGCCATTTTCAAATCCCTGTCCCGAACGGATTCTTCGAGGCGTTCTATCCAGTCTTTTAGGTTTTTTGAAATCAGCTTGTGCTCAGCCAGCCGACCATCAATTTCCACCTGCAGTCCTTGGCTTTCTGCTGTTGGCTGGATGGATTGTATCGCCCTCGTAAAAGGGCTGGAAATAATGTGTTTAATATTCCGCTTCTCAAAAAAGCGGTGCAATTCTTTAGCTTGTTCTTTTCCCTCTTCAGTCAGTTCTGCCTCCGGCTGTTGTCCTGTAGCTTGACAATGCTTGACCAGATATACTGTTTTTTCCATTTGTTTCGCTCCTAGTTTAACATTATTACTTTATTCGCATTTCCAATAAATGAGGAATTATTCAAACTCAGGACGCTCTGTATCAGAATACCTTCCTTTTACAGCTCATCATAGCCATTTTTTGACTTGCCTACACCGCTAAGGTTTCCTTTGTTAATCTCTCCTTCATCAATTAAATCTATACCTTTTTCATCTGTACCTGATTTCTATTAGGGATTCTTCCGCAAACCGCCAAGCTAAGTCTTTTTAAATGCACACTCCACAAAATTTGAACAATCGAAGCGTGCTCTTTGTTGAGCATACGGGTGCTTTGTGATTGATCATGAAGTCTACAAGACGGACTGCAAATGGTTTTTTGGTGAATTATATAATTTTTAAAAAAGCTGCCTCAAAGTTGGAATTGACTTTGAGGCAGCCCTTTATATTTCAAATGCAGCATAACTTCCCTTGTCTTCAAGATCTTTAACCATGACGACTTTATCGGAAAACTGTTCCACAGTATTTGTGCTATTACCTATAATAAAGGATAGGACATTAAAGGCTTTCTCTTTTTTCTTCTTATCGAACTCTTCAAGAAAGGAATCTTTTATCCTGTCCTCACCGTCTGTAACAAATACAACATCCGATTGTTTAAAGCGACTTTCGTTAATCATGCTTAATGATTTACTTAGTGGTAAAGAAAAATTTGTTCCTCCACTTAGGAAGGTTTGTGCCAGATTCATCATATCCGAGCCCTTAATTTTCCCTTTCTCATATTTAAAGACTTGTGTACGATTAGAGAACAGGATCAAGCAAAAATCCCTTCTCTGTCTTCTAGCAATTAACATAAGGGCTAAAGTGAAACCTTTGGATTGAGTATCAAGGTTTCGCATACTGCCCGACTGGTCCAAGCAAAGTATAATTGGACCTTTTCCTAACACCTCTTGCCCCTTCTGTTCATACATCATCGTCTGACCTTCTACAAACCGACGGAGAAAGTCGTTCTTGGTTGTTGAATTCGTGTACAATCCTAGCTCTATCGGCAGCAACCGTTCAATATCGTTGCCTATTGTGACTCCACTTCTTTCCATTGCATTATTATATTTAGTTTTCTGCTTTTTACATGCTACCTGTTTGAATCGACCAGCCCAGTCCGCGATTTCTTTCATTTTTTTATCAGAAGCAATTTTCTCTGCTAAAGAAATTTGGTCTCTTAAAGGAACCTTTTTAAGTTCTGCATCCCCACTGCCAGTTCGGGTACCAACAAGTAACGATTTCAGATCATCCTTCACCTGTTTTGTTTCTTGCCTGGCTTGTGCCATTGCTTCAGAAAAGCTGTAGCTATTGTTTTGTAGTGTCTGTTGTATATGACCATTCATGACTGCCATTGCTTTTCTAAGATCAGCTTGCAACTGCTCATTGCCATTTCCAACCCAGTCTTGCCGCTCTTGCTTTTGGAGTTGCCTCTGCATACCTTTGACTTCCTGCATCTTCTTTTGTAGCTCTTCATCCCGTTCCTTTTGCTCAATCAGCCATTGATTCGTTTTCTCTCCGAATTTCACTGTACCGATGGCCGACGATAAATCATCCAAACGAGTGAAGCTACGATAGTTTTCAAAGGATTCATCTGTCATAATTTTTTCCATCAATGATTTGTTGACTTGAAGATCATCTGCAACATTCTCTTCCATCATTTCTGGTTTCATTTTATATAGGGAAGCCCAAATGTCGCCAAGTAGTGGTTCAAACGTTGGTAACTCCCCCTCATCACTTATCTTCTGAAGTCCTTGTGACATTTCATAAATTTCTTTGAAACGTCTTTTATCAAATGCGTCTGTATTTAATACAGAACGATTTTCATTTTGAATTGTATATCTTCTCATGAAGAGCACTCCCTTTCATTTATTGAAAAAGAAATGCCGAAGGAAATCCCCTCGACATCTCGGTTCTCGAATATATTTTTTTAAAACGGTATCCCTGTAGTTTGATTTTCAAAGTCCATAGGCTCTAAAATACTATCCAGGATTTTTTGTTGCATAGACTTCACTTTATCGAGTATTGGATCGATATCCTTAATTTTACTTTCATTATGTTTTTTAAGCTTATTTAAATCAGCGATTAATGCCTTCATTTTCTGGGTAGCTTCCATCCCTGCATCTGTCGAGTTTTCCTTTAACATAGAGTTAAATATTTCATTTGCTTCGTTCTGTATTGAATCAATGGTCCGAGTCACAACGTCTTGGGCATGACTACGAACAATGAGAGATACCGTATCCTTTTGATCAACCGTTTCCCAAAGGGCATTTTCAAGAATGACAATATCATCGACCTTCACAACCTGCCTTTGGTTAATCAAAGCCTTCGCTTGTAGAACGCTAAGCGATTGCTTGAAACGTCGATCCGAAGGCCGAATCCCTTCATCCCGTAATTCCATACGTATTTTTGAAAGGGTCTCGTAAACTTCATCGGGAATCGCTACCATGTCCGCGAAAAACTGAAGTTGAATCAATTCTTCAATTGTCATTGATGGCATTGGCTGATGTTGTCCAGTCCCTTTCATCATGGATACAAAATTTGTTTCTTCTGCTATATAGTCGATTTCAAATCGTAATAAGAATCGATCAAATAACGCCTCCAAGCCTTCACCCTCTTCGGGATACTCATTTGAAGCGCCTATGACAGACATTAAAGGAACTTGTACAGGTGAACCGTTATTGTAGAATAACCTTTCATTGATAAGGGTTAGCAGACTGTTCAAGATAGCACTGTTCGACTTGAAGATTTCATCTAGGAACACCAGATTAGCTTCAGGCATCTTGCTAGCTGTATTTCGCTTGTATATACCTTTTTCGAGGTCCTTAAGTGATAATGGACCAAATAGCTCCTCCGGTGTACTGAACCTTGTCAGTAGCCACTGGAAGTAGGAAGTACCTTGAACGATTTTAGCGAGTTCAACAGATAATGCAGATTTCGCAGTACCTGCTGGACCAATCATCAACATGTGCTGCCTTGATAACAAAGCTATCAAGATGGCCTCCACCTCATTTTCACGCTCAAAGAATTTGGCATTCAAAGCGTTTTTAATTTCCTCTAATTTAAAAAAGTTGTTATTTGTCATTTATAAACCATCCCTTCAAATCTGCTTTTAAAAGAAAGTGGGAGCAATATTTACAATGCAATTCTGCTTCCTATCATTGAAATCCTATTTAGCCTCTGAGCGTGGAAAAATATGCTACCTCTATTTACGATAGATCCGTAACCATTCGTGTGATTTCCGAACGGATCTTCATAATCTTTTGTTCGAGTTGAACCGACTCTTCCTGAACGATTCCTCTATAGTTTTTATAGTTCAAGATGACAGAATTAGCATTTTCAATGATTTCTTTCACTTGCCCTTTTCTCAGGTTTCCACTTGTTTTACAGTCTTTTAAAATGGATTCCAAATGCTCATTCAGTTTGTTATTGACCATATTTCGATTGTCAAAATTATTGACAACTGGTATTTTGAACCCTTCGCTATTTTCAAGTGAAGATGTGAATTTTACCAACTTCGCCAAACCTTCTGTATGCGAATCAGGAACAAAATATATACCTCCATTTGGTCTAACAGGTGTCGGTGCAAGCGACTGTAGAATTTTATTGACCATTACCCTTAATTGCTGGGCAGAATAATTATCTTTGAAAACGTTAAATTTCTGCTTCGCTTCCATACAAAGCTCTTTAGCCGTTTCGATTTCAGATACGAACGTGATGGATTCATTCTTCTTATCCAACGTGATGACGCCGGCCTTGCTATTGTAATCCAGCCTTTTCCCTGCCTGATTCACGGATTCCACGACGATGTTTCGCTGTACATAGTCCTTATCTGCAAACACTTCCCGAATCAGATAGTTTTCAAATATCACTGAATTAGCAGTCGCCTTTCGGGTTTCAATCGCTTTTGTCGCCCGACGGAAAGCATCAGCAGGACGAATGGCATTTGGCATCCATGCTTCTTCCAAACCGGACTGAATAAGTTTGTTCTTTAGCTCCTCAGTTCTGACGA
This sequence comes from Sporosarcina sp. 179-K 3D1 HS, assembly GCF_047228905.1. NCBI lineage: Bacteria > Bacillati > Bacillota > Bacilli > Caryophanales > Caryophanaceae > Sporosarcina > Sporosarcina sp. 179-K 3D1 HS. The sequence goes on along the minus strand of NZ_JBFEGI010000017.1, from coordinate 49,491 downwards.
GCTGTTTCCCAATGCTGTACCACATTAGGTGACCAAGTATTCCCTCCTGGTTTTCATTTTGAACAGCTGTCATGTTATCAAGATTGATTGACATGCTATCAACTTCCTTCCTGTCTAGTTATTTTTTAAGAAACAGAAAAAGCTTCAACTTAGCTATCAGCCAAATATATTGCGTTTTGAAATAACCCCTATATATTTTTCATATTCCAGCCTGCCGACATACCCTCCCCTTTCATCCGACTAGCTAGTAAATCAAAAAAGCCGATTGCATCCATAAGGACTCAATCGACTTTTAAAATATATCTCGCATTATTGATAAACAACATATGGTATACTGTCTAATAGCAAATTATTGACGAACTGTCTGCCTAACTTCCTTCTTATTAATTGAAGGTATGAAGGCTAACAAATTTGTGCCGAGTCTCTTTTCGCAAATGCAAAAAGTGTAGCGGCTGTCACCAGTGGGTGGAACAGTGACTCAATCATTTGAAGAATATACATACAGACTAACAAAACCGTTTGCCTATCGCAAATATATAAAAATCATTTTAGTTAGTACTTGTCGGTGACTTTCAATCGATAACCAGGAAGACGGGTCCGTCGTCTGTGAAGACCTTGGTACTCGGTGCCTTGTTTGCCAGAAACCGCAGTCCGATCCGTCCACCTTAAGCAAGAAGGCAAATCGGTGAAAGAGATACGTCAATTTATTGATGACACTTACAAAGAAGGCTACGCAGAACCAACTGATACCCCGATGTCTGGTTAAAACACAAAGAGGGACTGTCCTATTAGTCATTGAAAGCTGACTTTCATGGACACCTCTTTTTTTTCAAATAACCGATTCCTCTAAAAAGCAGTAATATATAAGCAAATATTCAGGTAAGCATTCCGGTAATTGAATAAGCTGCATAAATTTTTTTTACTTCTTTAAATCATTATTTAGCGGAAAGTTCACTTTCCGTAACCCATTTATGATTTATCACTCGCTTTCCTCCTGTTGTCGGTGTATACGAAACAGAATAGGCCACGGTATCATAAGCACCTACGATAGTTGCTTCAGCATCTTTCATCCCTTTCATATGGTCTGCTTCAATAATTGCCTTGCTTCCAACCTTAAACGTTGGGTTTTCCGCCACTTTCAAGGTTGCAGGGACCTCACTTGAGCCAGAATGCTCCATGACCATTTTTTCATTATTGGATTCATTGTTGTTACCTGAAATTTTTTCGTTGCTGTTATTTTTACCACATCCACTAATCACGATCATTATTACGAAAGATAAAATTATTAATTACTTTTTCATTCATTAACACCTCTCAATTCTTTTATTGAACATATGAAATCATTTCTTCGTTTCACACTACCATCATTCCCCCGGTAAAGAAAAAGAGCTATTAGAAGATATTAAATCTCCTCAACAGCTCTATTGATGCGTATGTCTCTATTTAAGCAATCATTTGACGGCATGTCTCAGCACACTTTCGACAAACCTCAGCACATCGTTGACAATGATCATGTTCATGTTTAACGCACTCCTCTGCACAGCGTTCACAAATATCTGCGCAAAGCTCCAATATCTGTTTAGTAAATGGGCTATTGCGCGAGATTGCTTGCGCTGTAAAAGCACATATATCCGCGCATTCTCGATCCAATCGAATGCACTCGGCCATCATCTTAACATCTTCCTCTTTTAGACACGCATCAAAACATGTGTTGCATGCCTCCAGACATTCTAAACAAGCTTTAAGGCATTCTTCGAACTTTGAGTTCATGAAATAACCTCCTACCAATTTGTTTTCGGTAGTATTTTGCCCTTAAAAGCCGGTTTAAAACGTAAAAGAAAGAACTCCTTAAAAAATCCTTATTTAACCATCCTATATTAATTTTTTACTTTGATAAATATGCCTACATTAACTACTTGATTAATTTTCTCTGTGCCAATAATAATCGCTTAACACTTCTGCTAAAGCTTCGGTAGTCCGATGGAGCTCTTCGACTGTATTATCGACACCGCCTATTTCTACTATAACGGAGTTTGGGGAAATATCTTGATTATAGACTCCATTGCCTTGACTGCCATCTTTTTTGAGAATCCCTTTAGACAAACCGGGATACTCAGAAGAAAGAAGTTTGTCCAAGCCGTCCGTAAATGAAAGATTCTTTTCATAGTTTTCATGTCCCGTACCCACAACAAATAACAGACGAGCAAAACTATCTCCATTTATAACTTTAGTGGTAGAATTTTTACGCAATGAATCTCGATGTATATCCAAGAAAATTTCCAGATCTTTGTTTTCTTTACGTGCAGACCGAACCAGTTCCCCCGATACCTTATATGAATAGGTATAGTCTAACCCTTTTAAATTTAACTCTTGTACAATATCGGTAGAATCCACATTTGTTCCTACCCCTCTCCTCTCAAGTGCCCGTCCAAGCATTTCACCGACCAACGTAATATTCGCTTTCGAATGGTATGCATCCTCCGGTTTATCCGTGTTTCTAAAGTATGGTAAAAAAGATTCTCTACTATGAGTATGATAAATATAAATAACATCCTTACCAAAAGTAGAATGCCAAGAATCTTTCGGAATTATAGGCGACTTCATATTTTCAAATAGCGCATCGAACCTATCTTTATCAAAGCTCCTATCTTTTAATATATCTTTCATAGCAGGCCCGTATTCATCCCTATCTACATGTTCTAAAGGAATATCCGGCTCATTGATCCCATTGAATGCTTCATCATCTGGAGAATCAATAATTTTACCTGACGGATTCGGGAGACCTGACAAATCCTTTAACGGATCCATTTTGTAATTGGATATAGAAGATAGTTTCTCTGATAAAGAGTTTTCTTTCATTTTATCTCGCGGAAAAAAAACTGTTAGTAATAAGACTACTAGCAACCAAACAATAAAAAGAATAGATGCTATATAAAGTAAGATCAATAGTAAAGCTTTTTTCTTTTTAATTTTATTTTTTTCTTTATGTTCTGTTGGAAACATTATGTGATTCACCTTTAGTTAGCAGAATAGAGTTAAATTTAATACATATTTTAAAAAAGCCAGTGTAATCTAATCAACACTGGCTAATTACGGACTTTCACGCATTCTTTATTATTCTACCTTTATTTGTCCCATCATGCCATTGTCCTCATGTTCAAGAATATGACAATGGAACATATACACTCCTTTATGCTTAAATTGTATAGCTATTTTTACTCTCTCATCAGGTTTTATGGAGAAACTGTCCTTCCATCCACGTTCATTTTCCGGTGGTTCTTCACCGTCTCTGGAAAGTATTTTAAATTGCGTTCCGTGAATGTGGAATGGATGAATCATTCCACCCATCATGTCCGGTTTATTGTAAATTTCCCATACTTCAGTGACCCCTTGCTGTTGTGTAAAGTCAATTCTTTCCGGATCAAACTTCTTTCCATTTATCGTTACCATGTCCATCATCCCAAAGAGTTCCACTTTCTTTGTGACTGGCAAGTCTAATTCTTCTTCTGTCATTGAAAAGTCATTCATCTCTCCTGGAATCCTGCTAATCGATCCGCTTTGATCAGAAACCTCAAATGGTAAAAGAACTGACCCATCCTCATTTATTAACGCCAGGTCATTATCTGTATTGAGCTGTGAAAAGTCAACAATAATTTCTGCTCTCTCAGAAGGCGTCAGTGTAACTTCTTTTAATGTCACCGGTTTATTCAAGAAACCACCGTCCGTTGCGGTTTGAACAAAGGAATCTCCTGTATTCAATTTAAATGTAAAGTTCCTTGCATTCGATCCATTTAATAAACGTAGACGGACTTTCTCTTTATTTACAGTCAATTTAGGATTCAGAGTCCCATTTATCAATAACGTATTACCAATTGTGCCATCAACATTCATTGCAGCGTTATAATTCAATTGTTTCTGTTCATCAAATGTTCGATCTTGAAAAATCAAAGGAATGTCATTCTTGCCATAATCATCTGGTAGTCCAAGACTTTTCGAATTTTCATCATCAATATAAAATAATCCGGCAAGTCCATTATAAACCTGTTCAGCAGTTTTGCCTTCAGGATGGGGATGGAACCATAAAGTTGACGCCTCTTGAGCCACTTTGAATTCAATCACTTTTTCCTCTCCCGGTTTAAGAGCATCGTGAGGTCCTCCATCTATATCTCCAGCCACTTCCAGCCCATGCCAATGAAATGTTGTTTCCTCATCCAATTCATTTATTGTTCTAATTTTAACTGTTTCTCCTTTTTCGAAACGAAGCAACGGCCCTAAAAACGATCCATTGTATCCATACGTTACCGATTCAGTACCATCGAATATTTCAGTTTTTCCTTTTTGCGCTCGGACAGTGTAGACCACTCCTTCCTCATCATCGCGTTCAAGTACGGGAGGAATTTTTAATTCATTTTCACCTGTTGAGTCATTTAAACTTACCACCTGATCATGACTCATATGACCCTCCATCATGTCAGACATCATATTGGAATGATCCATTTGTTCCATAACTCCACCCATTGTTGAATTATCTATTGCCTCGTCAGGCTTAGAATTATTACTACTGCAACCGCTGATAACTAATATACTAATTGCAATTGCAGCTACCTTTATCTTTGTTCCCATCTATACATTCCCCTCTCTTCTAAAATTATTTCTTTTTTAGTGTAACAAGAAAATATGAAAAAATTATGCAAATAATGGAGGATATATATGAAGAAAATTGTCATAATAAATGCAGAGATTTTGCATACTTCATAGGAATCCTAAATGGGAGAGGTTGGTATTTATCCAATTTAAAGACACAAAGTCTGATTTCTGCTGGGGAATTTCAGGTCAAATAAAGCCGCATTTCTACAGCAAATGCGGCCGTTCTCTAAAGAAGATTGTCTACTTACAAAAATACTATAATATAAATTTCTACCACTTTATGTTAAATTAATTTTATGTCATCTGTGTTGTTTTCGCTGCCCGTACGGGGTAGTACCTCTCGGTTTGTACACAGACAATATTGTGATTACAAGCAACACTAGTAGGCCACCCCCAGCGTGAAGGAGTTCACTCCACAACCCGTCGAGTTCGGCATTTCCCGTTTTTTTCGCTACACCTGCTAGGAAGCTCACAGTCTGCATGTTGAGTAACAAGACAGCGATGGCTAGAATGGTTAGCAGGAGTTTAAAAAGGACCCAATAATGTTTAAACAAGCCCCACTTGGTGCCTAGAGACATCACCAGCCCGGTTAGTAGCGAGGTGAGGGCCAAGGGAACGATGGCAAACCATCCTATCAGTTCCATTGCTATCCATACAGCATGCACCGTCCGAACATCTTGACTTGAGAGAGCGGCAACGACAAGTGTTAGGAATCCAACGACCGCGCCGATCCAGCCCACCGAAGAAGTGATATGCGCAGTAAGTGCGAACTTTCGGAGGCCTGATGTCATAGTCATGGCTTTTTCACACCTTGTTCTATGCCGATGGAAGATGGCATGTGGCGACCTGGGCCGTGTTTACCACCGCTGACAAACATGATGATGACAACCAGTAAAACTAGAACTATTGTGACAATCCCAGACACTTTCACCCATCGTGGTGTACTGGTGGTCGAATCGCGGTCAAAAATATGTGTATCCTCCTCTGTTGCACGTCGTGATAATATTTTTTTCATTTACATGTCCCTCCCAAGTATTCTTGGTCTCCTGGTGCCAAATTAGTATAGCAATGTTTTATGAACGGATGATGAACGGAGAATTACCCTATTTCATGTTATTAGATTTGTTCAGGGTTAATGGGAGCGTAAAAGTGAAGGTTGTTCCTATGCCTACTTCACTTTCCACTTGAATGTCGGTTTGATGAAGAGCTAATATATGCTTAACAATGGATAAGCCAAGCCCCGTACCCGCCTTTTTAGTTCGGGCTATATCCGCTTTATAAAATCTTTCCCAAATAGATTGAATGTCTTCTTGACTGATTCCCGGTCCATAATCTCGAATCGAAACCACCGCTTGTTCTTCTCTCTTCAAAAACACTTCGATGGTACTATCATAGGTGGAAAATTGTACTGCATTTTGAATCAAATTAACGATTACTTGATCTATCCGATCATGATCAGCAAATACGTAGATGTCTTGTACTTCCCCAGATATCAATTCCACGTTCAGTTTTTTATTTACAAACTCAGTATCCATACGAGCCATGACTTGGCGAACCAGCTCTGACAAATTAAAGAGTTCCGGGCGAATTTCCAACTGCCCCGATTCGATTTGAGACATGTCCAGAAGATCATTTACCAGCTTAATCATTCGCTCAGTTTGTTCTTTCATGACGGTAAAATAATGACGTTTTTTATCATTGGGGATTTTATCATCCAGAAATGCCCGAGCAAACCCCTGAATCGAAGTAAGAGGGGAGCGTAAATCATGGGAAACATTGGCGATAAAATCCTTTCTCATCTGATCCAAGCTGGCCAACTCATGCGTCATATAATTGAACGTCTCGCCCAATTGCCCAAGCTCGTCACGTGTCTTGATGTTGACTCTCTGATGAAATTGTCCCCTAGCGACAAGAAGGGCAACCCGATTTATTTCCCGAAGTGGAGCGGTAATTCTTTTGGTAAGGTAAAATGTAAATAAACCTGTAATGGTTATCGAAATAATAGAAGATGGTATAAACAAGTATTTCAATTGGTTAAAACCTTCAAGATTTAAGTGCAATTCAGTCAGGTTGTTCTTAAATAACAAATATGAAGCGATAGCAAAAACGAGATGTGACAAAATTAATATAACGATATGAGTGATAAACAGCTTCAAAAAAATACTTTTTATTCGAATCACTGGTTGTCCACCTCAAATTTATATCCAACTCCTCTTATGGTTTTCACTCTCCAATATGGGTTAGGATCTCCCAATTTGTCTCGAATCCTTTTAATATGCACATCTACTGTTCTCGGATCCCCCTCAAAATCCAAACCCCATATTTGTTCCAACAATTGCTGACGAGTGAATACTTGATTTGTATATATTGCAAGAATATGAAGCAACTCCATTTCTTTAGGTGCCAAACCGATTTCTTTTTCATCATAGATTACCTTGTATTGTTGAAGATTAATCTCCAACAAAGGAAGTTCAATAATCTCATTTGTATGTAATGTCGGGTTGGCTCGCCGCAGTACCGCTTTGATCCGTGCCATTAATTCGTTCGGATCAAAAGGTTTCACCAAGTAATCATCTGTCCCTAGATCGAAACCTTTTAGCTTGTCGTAACTTTCGCCTTTCCCGGTCAACATGATGATGGGGGTTTTATCATATCTCCTTATTTCCTTGCAAACTTCCCAGCCGTCCATTTCAGGCATCATAATATCCAGAATGACTAGATCAGGGGGGCTATCATGATACATTTCTAACCCTGTCATTCCATCGTTTGCAATACTAACTTTATACCCGCCTTTTTCCGCGTATAAAATGATCAAATCACAAATGTAAGGATCATCTTCAATAACGAGAATTTTAATTTGTTTGTTCATTCCTCGGCCCCCTTTACGTCTTATAGTAGCATCTTTTCATGAACAGAACGTGAACGCAATCGGTTAGAAGACGAAAGGAACGACAAGTGGTTTAAGATGATAATCAAGGTAATATTGAGATGCCTTGAAGTATTCTTTATAAATACGCTTCAAAAAGCCCATACCAACTCTAAAAAAGGAGTTGGTATGGGCTTTTTTGGATATTTTTGTTTTGTTAATGCTTTACATTCACTTTTTGTAGACGCAAAGCATTCAACACCACAGATACCGAACTGAATGCCATCGCTGCACCCGCTACCCAAGGCGCTAATAAGCCGATTGCTGCAATCGGTATCCCGATCGTATTATAAATAAATGCGAAAAATAAGTTCTCCTTAATATTCCGCATTGTTTTTCGGCTCATGATAATCGCATCTGCAACACTGTTTAAATCTCCCCGCATTAATGTGATATCAGCTGCTTCTATGGCGATATCCGTTCCGGTACCAACCGCCATTCCGACATTTGCCATAGCAAGTGCTGGCGCATCATTGATACCGTCTCCGACCATCGCTACTTTCTTGCCTTGTTCCTGAAGTTTTTTAATCTCTTCACTTTTCTGTTCCGGCAGCACTTCTGCAATTACGTTAGTCAGGCCTACTTGACGCGCAATGGCCTCTGCAGTACGTTGATTGTCACCCGTTAGCATAATGACTTCCAGACCTAACTCCTGCATTCTGGCAATCGCTTCTTTTGAAGTATCTTTTACGGTATCGGCTACTGCGACAACACCAGCAAGTTTAGTATCAACAGCTATAAGCATCGCCGTTTTCCCTTCGCTTTCCAGCTCCTCCATCGATGCTTCTGAATCCAAAGTTGCAATGTTATGCTCTCTCATCAATTTTCTTGTTCCAACCAACACTTCCCTACCATTTACTTCAGCCCGAATCCCAAATCCTGGTAAAGCTTCAAAGTCAGTCGCCTCAAGAAGTGATAAACCTTTCTCCTTTACACCTTTAACGATTGCTTGTGCCAAAGGATGTTCGGATTGGTTTTCAGCCGTACCAATCAATTGGAGAACTTCCTCTTCATTAAAGCCTTCAGCCACCAAGATATCTGTTAAAGCAGGTTCGCCTTTTGTAACGGTTCCCGTTTTATCCAAGACTATAGTATTGATGGACTGCGTGTTCTCCAAATGCTCTCCGCCTTTAAAGAGAAGACCCATTTCAGCAGCTCTACCCGAACCTGCCATAATCGAAGTCGGTGTTGCCAAGCCAAGTGCACATGGGCAAGCAATGACCAAAATCGAGATGGTCGGAATAAGCGCCGAACGGAAATCATCCGGTGTCACTGCAAAATACCAAATGAAGAAAGTGGCAATCGCAATAACGACAACAACCGGTACGAAAACTCCGGAAATTCGGTCTGCCAAACGCTGAATATCCGCTTTTGATCCTTGTGCCTCTTCAACCACTTTTACAATTTGTGCTAACGCTGTATCTTTTCCTACTTTAGTTGCTTTGATTTGTAATGAACCATTTTTATTGATTGTTGCCCCGATTACTGCGTCACCGGCAATTTTATCAATCGGAATACTTTCCCCCGTAATCATTGACTCATCAATTGCAGAACGTCCTTCCAAAATTTCTCCGTCTACCGGAATCTTTTCACCCGGCTTGACTAAGATTATATCCCCTGCCACGACTTCCTCGATGAGAACTTCTTGCTCAACGCCGTCTTTCAGTACCCGCGCAGTTTTCGCTTGTAGGCCAAGCAGTTTTTGAATGGCCTGACTCGTTTTTCCTTTTGCACGAACCTCAAATAACTTACCAAGCACGATTAAAGTGATAATGACAGCGGCGGCTTCATAATAGAGCTCCGGATGTCCAACGCTTTCTGCATTCATCCATTCGAATGATAAATACAAACTGTAGAAGTAAGCCGCGCTCGTACCAAGTGCTACCAATACATCCATATTGGCACTTTTATTTCTTAAAGCATTAAAAGCACTTCTATAAAATGGACCACCAATGATGAATTGAACTGGTGTTGCAAGCGCCAGCTGTACCCATGGGTTCATCAGAATATCGGGCAAATAGATGAACGATAAAAATTCAAAATGCGCAACCATCGACCATAACAGTGGTAGTGTCAAAATGGACGAAAAAATGAACCTTCTCTGCTGTTTACTAATTTCCTGTTCTTTGTGATCCATCTTGTCTTTACCATCTTGCTGTGGAATCAAATCATAGCCCATTTTCTTAACAGCTGTGATCATGTCAGAAGTTTTAACTTGATTACTGTCATATTCGACTGCAATCGTTTCTAACGCAAAGTTGACATTTGCGGTCGCTACTCCATCCATCTTACTGATTCTTTTCTCAATCTTCGTCGCACATGCTGCACATGTCATACCCGAAATATCAAAAGTAGCTTTTTCTTGAACGACATGATAGCCGAGCTTTTCAACTCTTTCTTTAAACTCATTGACATTCGTTTTATCCGGGTCATAGACGATTGTTGAACTTTCCAATGCAAAGTTGACAGTTGCTCGTTCAACACCTTCAATTTTGGAAAGCCCTTTTTCAATTCGGTTGGCACATGCTGCACAAGTCATTCCATCAATTTGCAACGTTTGTTCTTGAATTGCCATTTAGCATCCCTCCTATACACAGTGGGGGTATATTTATTTGGAAATTAAAGATCATACCTGAAGGTACGATCTTAACTTCCGCCTTCTACCCCCACGTGGTATAAACGGAAGATTATTTATTTCCTAAACACTCTAACACATAATGCACGGAATCAGGCAATGTCATACCCTTGCTCTTCAATCGTTTTTTTAATCTGATCCAATGTTGTTTTCTGGTTGTCAAACTCTACAGAAACTTCCCCCCTGCCAAGATCCACCTTTACGGAAGAAACACCTGTAAGATTCCCAACGCTTTCCTCGATTGAATTGACGCAATGGTTACATGACATTCCTTGTACTTTCAATGTGTCTTTCATTTTGACGACCTCCTAGTCATTTATTGCTTTTAATTTACTATACCCCTGTATGGTATGTCAAGGGATAAATAAAAAGTTTTTTTCAGCTCTTTATTTCGTCATTGTTTTCATGACATCCATCAATTCCTTAATGGCATTTTCACCGTCTTGCCCTTTAATCGCATTCGCTACACAGTGGTGCGTGTGATCTTCCAGCAAGGCCAAAGAAACTTTATTCATTGCTGATTGAATGGCGCTGATTTGATGTAAAATATCAACACAGTAACGGTCATTCTCTATCATTTGATGAATTCCCCTCACTTGCCCTTCAATACGTTTCAAGCGGTTAAGAAGTTGTTGTTTATTGGGCTGGACCGTTTTTCTTGTTGATTCCTGCATGACTACCCCTCCTCGTAATTATTTTTCCAACTTTCCTGTCCATTTAGCAATACCACCATCGAGATTATAAACTTGCTTGTAACCGTTTTCTAACAAGAGATTCCCGCTTTCCATTCCCATTCGTCCTGTATGACAAACAAATACAACATTCTTATCATTAGGCAGTTCAGTATATCTCGACGGTATCTCCTCAAATGGGATGTTTATCGAGCCGGGTACCCTACTCTGTGAAAATAATTCCGGTTCCCTTAAATCGACAATAACCATATCTTCTTTACTGTTGATCTTTTTCATAAGCGTCTTCGTATCAACTACATGCAGTTCAGTAATATTTTCCGAAACTACTTTCGATGTTCCATTTAAGGAGGCCACTACCGTAATACCAATAGCTACAATCAATCCAGATAATATCACAAGCCTGTTTCTCCTATTCATATATATAGCTCCTCGCACGATAATATATACCCCGTACCCCTATATTATCATTCCTTTGTTACAAGGGCAAGCATTATTTGGTAGTCAATTCCATTTAATAAATTTGTTTCTATTTCGCTCAATGTAAAATGGGCAACCATCTATTAAATTAAGAAGGATGCCTAGTTTAATTCAAGAAATTACTTGTACGAAACTGCAGTAAATATTGCTGCGTCCGCTTCTTCTACTGCTAGAAACGATAAATTGGCGTGCATCTTTTATAAAAGATGCACGCCAATAATTTGCAAAAAATGTTTGTACGTAATTGTAATTATACTACAGCGACTCTGTAAGATTTGCTTCCACGGGGAATTTGATTTTCATGTCTAACACGTTGATTCATCTTAGAAGGATGAACCAAAATTTCTATTAATGCGGAGATTGCTTCAAAAACAAGATACTTTAATTTTTAGAAGCAATTTTGACGTTTGATATACGTTTGGCTCCCGCATATTTAGGAGCCCAATAAGAATCCGTCTTAAGATTGGCTTTTAGAACACCGCGACTCTTAGCTGAAATGAACTCATTATTCCCTATATAAATCCCTGTATGCGAAATACCTTTTTTATATGTATTTGCAAAAAACACAAGATCACCAGGTTGCAAATTGTCTTTATTTACTGAAGTTCCCACTCTAAATTGATCCGCTGATGTTCTTGGTAGGTTAATGTCAAAATTATCAAATACATACCTGATATAACCCGAACAGTCAAAACCGGCCGGGGTTGTCCCACCGAACTTATACGGTGTTCCATAAAACTTTTCAGCATAGGATGCAATCTCATTTGTCGTTGCCGCACTAGCTTTACTCTCTGTTAGAAATGGTATTGAACTAATAAGAAACACAGCCATTAGTACTTGGATAACACGATTCTTCATTTTCCACCCCACTGTTTTTTTTATGTCTGCTTTCGACATTTTTTCTATTGTCTAATTCTGTTTAACTTTAGCATAAAAAATATTATAACTGCTTTACGGTTACGTTACATTCTGGTAACTAATTTAAGGAGATTTTAAGGAGATTTTTCCAACGAACTGCTTTAACTACAAGCTATCTGCTATTCTGCAACATGAAACTACCTAAAAAAGAAAAAAATCGCCTAAAAGTATTTAGACGATTTCTTATATGTTGATAATATGTAATTTTTAATGGTTGATTTAGGGTGAAATATGCGATTTTCTAGGTATTTCCCCATAAATTATACCCTAACATTTAGTTTACAATCAGTTTACCAACCATACCAAATTCCTTGTGGCCCGGAACAGTACAAACATATTCATAAACTCCAGTCTCAGTTGGAGTAAATGTCAATTTTACCATACTATTTGGAGTCGCATGTAGATGTATCGCATTTTTTTTCATTTCATGTTTATGCTTGAATTCGTTAGTCATATTTTTGAAAGGCATTTCTATTTCAATGTCATGTTCGATATTATCTAGATTTTTAAGGGTGAGTGACACCGGTTTGTCTTTCTCCATAATAATTTTATTTTTTGAATACCTCATTTCACCTGTTTCTATAGCAACCTTTTGTATAGAGAGATTTTCAGTTGACTTAACTGTTGTTGAAGCATCACTTGATAATTCAGGCTTTGTTTGAAGGCCTAAATCTCCAGCTAATGAACTCCCTCCGATTAGATACACAGCAATGATACCCGAAAGTAGAAAAGGTTTTAATAGCCACTTTTTATTTTGTACTTTTGAATTATGAGGGGTTATTAAAATAGCAATAATAAAAATTGTACTAAATGATAGAAGTAAAAAAATCTGTATCAAACTATTCGATTGTTCCGCATCAATCATTTCTCCTACCATTGCCCCCATCATACCACCCATTATTCCAGCCATAAACCCTTCTAATACCGAAAGAATTCCAAAACATAATCCGCATATTGATCCTGCAAATACGCCAATAGCCATCGAAAGAATCGTTGTAAGGAATAGGTTTCCTTGATACGTTACACCTAATAGAACACCTGCAGTCAATCCCACATTCATCGCAAAAAACATAGAAATAATCATTCCTTGCATTGTTTGAAACTTTTTTTTCCAGATTAGAGCTAAAATAATTACTATAATTGTTAACAAAGCTAGTGACCCAAATACAAAATATAAATAGTTTTCCATTTATCCCCGTCCCTTTAAACTTAAAATATATACCTTATAAGGGTATGTTTTATATACAAACAAAATGAATGTTTGAGAATGGGGATACGAAGAAACATTTATAGAGGGTATTTGACCATTATGTGGAAGCTTGTGTATAATGCTATTTTTTTAACTACCAATTAGTTTATTTTAGTTAAGAAAGGACAAGAAAGGATGGACGTGATGGGTGAAAGTAAAATAATTCAAAGGCAATTGAAAGAATTAGAATGTATGGAGAACTGTGATCCGGAATTTCTGATTGCGGAATTAATGCGAAATCAAGATAAAATAAAAACAAACCACGAATTGTACTATGATGAAAAACAAGATAATTCATGGAAAGAACATTATTACTGTAATATCTCTTTTAACACCGCGACATCTAAACAGTTACTCATACTGTTACAAAGTTTAGTTGAAAAAACTCATAAATTTAAATATCCATACTATGTGAGTAAAGATCAGTATCTGTATACATGGGTAGATCTTCAGCCAAACGGACAACTAATAAGCATCTATTCCGGAAAACAGAAAAATCCTCATCAAGTTATTGAAGACGAATTCGCAACCATTCAGAAAAGGTTTGAAAGTTATCGAAAACTTATTATTAGCAAAAATGACTCTCCTAAGGATATTAAAAAGAAGGTTCAAGTAATTTCAAACCATCATAAATTTAATGCTGAGCACGTCGTGCCCCAATCCTGGTTTAGAGCTAAAGAGCCAATGAAAGGAGACTTACATAATTTATTTGCTTGTGAACCGCAATGTAATAGTATCCGATCAAACTTTCCATATTACGAATTTAAATTAAATGAAGACAAGAAAATAATTCGTAATCACTGTGGATCCTATGGAATAGGTCGCTTTGAACCGGAATCTGGAAAAGGAACTGTAGCCCGTGCCACTCTATATTTTTTATTACGTTATCCTAAAAATATTTTAAAAAGACATAGAAAAGCAATAAATATTCCGTTGTTATTTCGGTGGCATGAGCAATTTCCTGTGACCGACTATGAAAGACATAGAAATCTAGCGATTTACGAGATTCAAGGAAACCGAAATCCTTTTATCGACTTTCCCGATCTGATAAGAAAAATAGTATTTGTATAACAAATGACGCTCTAAATTCTCCAAAAGAAATCGCAGTTACTATAGCGTCCATTGACCGAATGACCAGAAGACACAATTTGGATAGTGCATAGTTTCTGCAAATTAAACAGCTATAATAAATTTATACCTAAACTGGCATAAACTAGAAAGGAGTTTTTTGTATGTCAAATCGTCATCACCACAACGACCATGGACTAGAAAACCATCATGAAAATGCAAGACACCCTATTCACGATGATAAACATTCCCATGAAGGCCATGGCCATCACGATCATCATAATCACGATGTACAACATTCTCATGGAAATCATCACGGACACCACGATCACCATGCGCATATGGTTGAGGATTTCAAGAAGCGATTTTACATATCTCTAATTGTTACAATTCCTATTTTGATTCTTTCACCGATGATTCAAATGTTCCTTGGCGTTGATTGGCGTTTTACAGGGGATAATTATATTCTCTTTGTTCTCTCCACTTTTGTATTCTTTTATGGAGGCTGGCCTTTTCTTGCAGGGACAAAGGATGAGCTGAAAGATAGAGCCCCCGGCATGATGACGCTGATTTCATTGGCCATTACCGTGGCATATGTGTATAGCACAGCTGCGGTATTTGGCTATGCAGAAAACGATTTCTTTTGGGAGCTTGCTACACTAGTTGATATTATGCTACTCGGACACTGGATTGAAATGCGTTCCGTTATGGGAGCTTCAAAAGCTTTGGAAGAGCTAGCCAAATTAATGCCTTCTGAAGCGCATCTCATCGATGAGGACGGAAATATTACAGAAGTGGACGTCACGGAGTTACAACAAGGAGATCATGTTCTCGTAAAACCTGGAGAAAAAGTACCTGTAGATGGGATGATACTTGAAGGTAAATCTACAATTGACGAATCAATGCTGACTGGTGAATCGGTCCCTGTCGAAAAAGGAGCAGGCCTAGAGGCGATTGGTGGGTCCATTAACGGCGAAGGATCACTTGTCATTTCCGTCATGAAAACTGGAAGTGAAACGTATCTATCTCAAGTTATTACTTTGGTTAAAGAAGCACAGGAATCCAAGTCAAAGGCACAAGACCTTGCCAACCGGGCTGCAAAGTGGCTGTTTTATGGGGCATTGGCAGCCGGTCTGATCACTTTCTTCATCTGGACTTCACTCGGTTATCCGGTTGCATTTGCGATGGAGAGAATGGTCACAGTACTGATTATTGCATGTCCCCACGCTTTAGGGCTGGCAGCCCCATTAGTAGTCGCCGTCTCAACATCCATTGCGGCTAAAAATGGCCTTCTCATACGAAATCGGGCCGCTTTTGAAGGCGCGCGAAATATTGAAGCAGTCGTTTTTGACAAAACAGGGACACTTACGAAAGGTGAGTTTGGTGTAACAAATATTTACACATCCCCAGATTTCAGTGAAGAAGATGTCATTTCCTATGCAGCCGCGGTCGAGGCTCAATCGCAACACCCTCTTGCAAAGGGTGTAACTAGGAAAGCGGAAGAAATGGGTATCCCTCTTCAAAGAGTAGAGAATTTCCAATCATTGACCGGTAAAGGTCTGGAAGGAACTGTTAATGGAAGGCAGGTCTTGGTCGTCAGCCCTGGATATGTGAAAGAGCAAAACCTTCAATTTGATGTAGTTCAATTTGATAAATGGTCCGCAGAAGGGAAAACTGTCGTCTTCACGTTGGTCGATGGAGTCTTTGCAGGAATGATTGCACTTGCGGATATCGTACGTGAAACAGCAATAGATGCCATCAATCAGTTAAAAGAAATGAATATCAAATCTATTATGCTGACCGGCGATAATGTAAAGGTGGCGCATTATATAGGTGAACAACTCAAAATGGAAGAAATTTTTGCTGAAGTCCTTCCACATGAGAAGTCCGAAAAGATTGAGCATATCCAACAAGTTGAACGACTTCGAACCGCTATGACTGGAGACGGAGTAAACGATGCCCCTGCTCTTGCAAAAGCAGATCTCGGCATTGCTGTAGGGGCAGGAACAGACGTTGCCATCGAAACTGCTGACGTAGTCCTTGTTAAAAGTAATCCACTCGATGTCGTCAATATTATAAAACTTTCGAGGGCTACCTACCGAAAAATGACACAAAACTTGTGGTGGGCTGCTGGCTATAATATTCTCGCAATTCCCTTGGCTGCGGGAGCTTTATATAAATTTGGCGTTGTTCTCAGCCCCGCAATAGGCGCAATATTGATGTCGCTAAGCACTATAATCGTAGCAATTAATGCAAGATTGTTGAAAATTTAAGATGTAACGATACTGTTCGAATGTCATATTTTCCATATAAAAAACTCCATGAAGATATTTTCTCATGGAGTTTTTATACGTTGTAAAGGAAAGGAGGAAGTACATCTGCTCATGCGTAGGAATGCAGCCCTGCAATAATCAAGTTAACCGCAATTAAATTAAACATGATGATGATAAAGCCAATAACTGCGAGCCATGCTGATTTTTCACCTTCCCATCCACGGGAGAGCCGTAAGTGAAGATATGCCGCATAGAATAGCCATGTAATGAGCGCCCAAACCTCTTTCGGGTCCCAACCCCAAAATCTGGACCATGCCTCATGTGCCCAAATCATAGCGAAAATTAGCGCTCCTAGTGTAAATACCGGGAAACCAATCAGGACCGATCTGTATCCAATCTCGTCCATAACTTGAGAATTCGCCTTTTTTGCGAAAGGCTGAAACAATGTAGCAATAGGACGACGTAAAATAAGCCTTAGCAACAAATAGAGCACTATCCCTGCTGCAACTGACCAGACGAACGTCGTTAGCGTTTTCGCATTGACGATTGCTGGCATTTCGGCAAGTGGTGTCATCTTGTCAGGCGTGAGTGATTCATACTCATTCATTCCGAATAATGGCGGGTAATTATAAACAATTTGAGCTGGTTGTTCATTTTTATCAATATAAGTAAATTTTGCTTCATACCCCATAATCGCAAATGTCGTAGAAGATAGGATAAATCCGACCACCAGAATGAGTGTAAACACTACTGATTCCAACCAAAAACGCTGCTTTGATTTTTTCGACAGATCAATGTTTTTCAATAGAAAGATTAGACCTGCTACCGCACTGATAGCGAGAATCGCCTCACCGATCGCAGCTGTAATCACATGAATCGTCAACCAGTAGCTTTTTAAAGCGGGAATCAATGGAGTAAGCTCCCTTGGGAACATACTCGCATACCCGATCATTACAACTGCTAACGGCAAAGCAAACAATCCGAGGGATGGTGTGCGATAAAGGAAAAATATTAAGATAAATGCCCCGATAATCATCATCGCAAATGCGGTTATAAATTCAAACATATTACTGACCGGCGCATGGGCAGAAGCAATCCATCTTGTAATGAAATAACCTAAATGGGTAATGAATCCAAGGATTGTAATAACAATTGCAATCTTTCCCCATCGATTATTTTCATAAGTATCTTTTGATTTCGCACCTTTTACCGCTCCCCCAAAGAATAACGTTGCGACAAGGTATGCGACGAAAGAAACGAACAATAAATTTCCACTCAAAGATGCTAATTGCATTATTTATTGGCTCCTTTCCTCTTGTTCATATCAAAGTCATTATCCTGTCTGTCTTCACATAGAGGCAAGTTAGCATAGACTTTCACTTTATCAAGCTCCTTTTTAAAGCCAAACCAGTTTTTATTTGTATGACCCGCTAGGAAAAGTTCATTTCCTTCTCCTTTTTGAATCCATATTCTCCGATGATTCCAATAAGAGCCCTGTGCAACCCCGATCATGAATATGATGCCTCCGAGGAGCAAGATATACAATGTCTTATCTTTCCGTACGACAAGTCCGGTAATATTACGAGTTTCGGCACTGACAAACGTTGCTTTATAGTCATTCACTTCCGGTTCAAACGTTTGACGAATCGCCACAAAACTCATTTCTCCGTCAGGCTTGGCCGGTGTTACCATTTTGAAAAAAAATGCGGGATTGTTCGGTATGGGTGACTTTGATTTTGGTTCACCATTCTCAAAGCCGTCATAATCTGGATAATAATCTTTCAGTTCCACATATGCTCCTTCATTTAGTTCATATAAACGCTTGGGATTGAGAAGATCAACCGTAAAATTGCCAAATGATTTATCGGTAGACTTTTCCGTTAATTGGAATGTCATCGATTTTAATTCGTCTAGTCGGTAGTCCATCTGAAAAACGTTGAATCCGTCAAAGTTTAGTGGATCATTGACGATAATTGAATAATCTTTCACAAATTCCATCTGCTCTGACTGACCCGGTAGCCCCCCCTCTGGGTCTTTATATAAGGTGACATCGGATTGATAATTTTTCACGATTGTCCCAACGCGGTCTATCGCCTGGCCAAACACGGCATCTTCTTCTTTCGAGTAAGTCTCGATATGGAACTGATTGTTCTTTAAATAATATCCGGGGGCACCTGGAATGGCACGCGTCTCTCCTTCCCGGAGCCAGAGCGCTTCATCGACATAAAAGCCAGGAAGTCCTCGTAATAAAACACCAAACAGGAAAATGATCAATCCCGTATGATTGACGTAAGGGCCCCATCTGGAAAAGCGGCCTTTCTCCGCAAGTAGCGCTCCTTCTTCTGTCTTCACATGGTAACGGAGCTCTTTTAGTTTCTCTGCTGCTTGAACCAGTGAACTATCAGCATCTTTTACTTGACCTTCACCGAAAATTCTTTGCTTCTTTAAGAAAGAAGAATGTCGTTTGGTGCGTTGTTTTTTTAACGATTTATAGAGTGGGACGACCCTATCAATACTAGCGATAATAATGGACGTACCAAGCATTCCAATCAGCGTTATGAACCACCAGCTATTGTACATATCATAAAAGCCGAGCTTGTAATAAAGGGTTCCTATAAAGCCATAATGTTTTTCGTAATATGCTAGGATATCGGCCTCAGTAACTGCCGGAACAAAAAATTTCTGTGGAAAAAGAGTTCCAATTGCGGATGTCGCAAGGACCGCGACAATGATAGAAATTCCAACCTTAACGCTTGAAAAGAAATTCCACACCTTGTCAATAATGGATCGCTTATAGGTTTGCGATCTTCTCGCCGATCCCTCATAGCGCATGTCGAAAAGATCGCTCTTTTTTGCCTCTTCTGTCTGTGGTCTTCCACATTGCTCACAAAGTACAGTACCGAATGGATTTTCATGACCACAAAGACATTTAATTTTACTCATTTTTTAATGTACTCCTCCACTATTTCTCATTTTTTTACGGATGAAAATATCAGGATTTATACCAAAACTCCATAAAGCATCTCCATATCATTGTACTTAGCAATTATGCAGTATTCATGGAAAGCATTAGACAACTGTGTGAACTACTATATTTCCTTTATATTTATTTGATTGTTTAAAAATAAAAAATGTCCACCCTATACGGCGGACATTAATATTGAAGCTTGACATCATTCTGTTGCCTCACATATTTTTTTATATTTTCATCATACTTCAAGAAATTTTCGAGCAGACATGAAGCAATCCTTAATTCTTTATTTTAAGCTTTTCATGCTTCTGTCAAATCAGAATCCCATAAAACCTCCAAAAAACGGACTCAACCACCTAATAATGTACGTTAATCCATCGAAGAATAGCAGTACGCCCAACGCAATCATAAGATATCCTCCGACTTTCGTTATTGTCCGATTGTGTTTTTGTATCCATGAAACACGAGTTATGAATAGGGAAAGTAGGAAAAACGGGATTGCAAATCCGAGAACATAGGCAGTCATATACCATACACCCGCCCCCGGATTTTGAGAAGCGATCATAAATACCGCGCCCGTAATTGGTCCGGTACATGGAGTCCATCCTGCTGCAAATGCAAGTCCTATTAGGAATGTACCCACATAGCCGGTCGGACGATTCTTAAATTGCAATTTTTTCTCCTGCATAAGAAACTTAGGCGTAAAGAATCCCAATATCATCAATCCAAAAATGACAATGAATATTGCCCCTACCTGACGAAGGAGGTCCTGGTGCTGATAAAAAAACGTACCTACAAGCGATGAGCTATATCCAAGAAAGATGAAGATGACTGAAAAACCGATTAGGAAGAAAATCGTATGGAGTATTCCACTTTTTCTAAACCGTTTTTTGTCAGACTTCAAATCATCAAGCGACATGCCTGTTATATATGATACAAACGCCGGATATAACGGTAACGTACATGGAGATATGAAATTCAAAAACCCCGCGCCAAATGCAAGAAACAGGTTCAAATCAGTAAACAACTAGCTTAGCTCCTTTTTTGTACAAACCAATACGACAATGTAGTCAATTTAACTCTCTGTTGACCAATCATCTTTTGAATTAAACTCCCCAATAAGTAATCGTATCCACGATACCAATAAAAACAAGAATAACGCCCGCCAAGCGTTGTACAATTCTTCCTGTCTTCATGCTAGTCTTCATAATAAGTCGCTTTCCATCAAAGAACCATATTAAAAGAAAAAGAAGAATAAGCGGAAGCGAAGTGGCTACTCCGAAAACAACGGGCAAAACGAAACCGTAAGATGTAGAGACAACCAAAGGCATTAACCAAAGGAAAAAAAGCACAAACATCGTTGGACAAAAAGCAAGAGAAAAACTTGCTCCCAATATAAAAGAACCAAGCTTTCCATCTCGCAGCCGCATAGGAATAAGCCCCGTTATTCGAATGAGGAATCGTAGCTTAAGAATCCCCAACAAAACAAGCCCTGTCATGATAATAAGTGGACCAATCGCTTTGCGGAAAAATGGAAAATATTCGGTTAGTGATGTTTCAAATGATTCCCCAAAGGACCACGTTAATAATCCGAGCAAACTGAATACTGCCACTTTGCCTGCAATAAAGGAAATAATTTCTCCTATGTCACTCTTCATTTGGATTGTCCGATTCCCATATAAAGTAATTGCACTCATATTCCCCGTAAGCTGGCAGGGCGCAACAGCCCCGACCAAGCCTAGTAGGAATGCGACCATCAGTGGATGTTGGTCAAATGAATTTATCAGGACTGTAACGGGTTCAGTAATTGTTGTACTGATTTTAGACATCCATCCATACATTTATGACACCGTCCAGTTTCATTTCACTAATTCACCATTTTTTGCAAGCCTATCCCAATTGAGCCCTTCATCTTTCGT
The DNA here is from genome assembly GCF_047228905.1 of Sporosarcina sp. 179-K 3D1 HS. Classification (NCBI taxonomy): domain Bacteria; kingdom Bacillati; phylum Bacillota; class Bacilli; order Caryophanales; family Caryophanaceae; genus Sporosarcina; species Sporosarcina sp. 179-K 3D1 HS. The sequence continues at coordinate 27,716 of NZ_JBFEGI010000017.1, read as the reverse complement.
CAAATAAATATCATTCGTATATGTTGCGAAGACCATCTCTTTTTCATTTTCTGGATTTACTGCTATAAATACTATTGGATCGACTTTCTCATGCGGTAGCTGAATTTCCAATTCTTGATCACTTCCGAATGTAAAGAACTTGAGTTGCACTGTTTCATTTTCAAAGCTCGAGTAGTATCCTCCATCGTCAGACAATGTCACATAAAGAACCATTTTTGTATCATTGAATGCTTCAAAGTTTTCACCATAATCCTTTGATAAATAGATTCCTTCTTTACTACCGATGGCAATCATCTCTTTCTGTGTCGGATGGGCAGCCAAGTTCGAGATGAAATCTGAATTGAATCCATTCATAGAAGCCTTATTCCAAGTTGCACCTTCATCCACTGTATAATGAAAACCTCTAGACATCTCATTGGTAGGCATTTCATTTATTACATAGACAGCATTTGAATCATAACCTGCTCCAAGGTAATGGAAATCGATTTCTCCATAGAACGCCAACTTTTCAAAGCTGGCGCCCCGATCTATACTTTTGATAAGACCTAGCGGATTTTTATAGTCGGATCCCGGTTCGGGGTGGCCGCTTGAGAAAAACCCTTCACGAATTGCTTGAAACCCCATATAATCATGCTTCTCGCTATTCGCTTCTTTCCATTCCTCATTGTCATATTCGTATAGTCCATCGTGTGTTGAAATTATAATTTCAGGTCCGCCATTTATATATCCTAATCCGTGTAAGTGTTCAAATTTATTGTTTTTTACTTTTTCAAATGAATAGGTTTCACTTTCTTTATTACAAGCCGACATGATAACGACCAAAGACATTAATCCTATAAGGATTTTAAAATTCTTGAACATACCAATTCTCCTTTAACTCCATTTATATCCAATTCCCCATACTGTCTTTAAAAATTCTTCAATAGGGAATCCGGTAGACTTTAATTTATCTCTCAAATTTCTAATATGGGAATCTATGGTTCGTATATCTGTGTATGTGTTATAATCCCAAGCAGCTTGTAATAACTCTTCCCTAGTGAAAGTTTTTTGAGGCCGGGTAATCATAGCTTCAATAATACAAAATTCTTTTAACGTCAATTGTACTTTCAGGTTATTATATTGTAATGAATAGGTTTCTCGATCCAGTGTAAATTCCCCATTAACAATCACATCCACTTCTTTTTCATTGTTTGGGAAACGGCGCAAAAGTGCATTCACCCTTGCTGTTAGCTCTCTCTCATCAAAGGGTTTCGTAATATAATCATCCGCTCCCGTATCTAGCCCTTTCACTAAATCGGGCTTGTCAGCCCTAGCCGTAAGCATAATGATTGGAACATCCGAAAACTCACGGATTCTTTCACACACTTCCCATCCATTCATCTTCGGCATCATCACATCCAATAGAACAAGACTGATCTTTTCCTTTTTTATTATTTCAATCGCTTTTTTACCGCTGGTTTCTTTGATGCAACTGAAACCGTGCGGTATTAAAAATAATTCAATGAGATCTAACATCCTTTGCTCATCATCAACTAATAAGATTGTACGCATATTATCCCTTGCCCTCCCCCGTTAAACTGTAACTGTAAAAGTGCTTCCTTGCCCCAATGCACTTTCGACTTCTATGCTCCCACCGTGCGCATCGACAAGCTCCTTCACAACTGCAAGTCCAATTCCAGATCCACCAAAAGAACGCGAGCGTGACTTTTCTACACGGTATAATTTCTCAAAAATAAATTCAGTCTCTTCGTATGGAATGCCAATTCCAACATCTGTTACTGAAATGACTGACCTATCCCCTTCTTTACGGGCTTCTAGTGTTACTGTTGTATTTTCATTTGAATATTTCAAAGCATTGTCCAATAAATTTAATACCACTTGTTCCAATCGTACAGAATCGGCATGGATTTCAAAATCCTCCTGGCAAATGAGGTCAAGTTTAAGATTCTTCAAATCAAATGATGGTCTCACAAGCTTATAAATATCTTCAAGAAATGGACGTGCCCAAAAATAATTCTTCGATACGGTGAAAGTATTCTCATCCATTTTCGCCAGATCCAATAAGTTTTTAACCAGATCTTTCATTCGATCTGATTCTTCTTCAATAATTTTCAGGTAATGCTCACGTTCTTTTTCATCCACGCCTTGTCTCATCGCCACTTTTGAATAACCAATCAAATATGTCAAAGGTGTGCTTAATTCATGAGCTATGGAGGCAAGAAATTCATTGCGTTCTTTTTTTAATCGTTGTAAGTCATTCGCAAGCTTTTGTATCGATACCGATAATTCACCAAGCTCATCCTTTCCTATGAACGGAAGGCTTACATCGAAATCTCCTTTACTCAATTTCTCGGTCGCCTCTTTCATTCGGATTAAAGGGCGTGTGAGAAACTTGGAAAGAATTGCATAGATAATAAATAGCGCAACCACACTGGTCACACCTGCCAATCCAAAATGCATATTCAATTTCCCAACCAATTGCTCAATCGACTTTGTACTTTGAAACATGATGACAAAACCAGAGTGTTGAGAATCCACATGATAAGGATGTGCACTAATGATATAGGGAGAATCTTCCCACTCCGAAACTAATACCTTGTCTGCTTGCAAATCGAACTCTTTTACTTGTGGAAGATACTTTGCGATATTTCCCTCAGAACTAAGAATAATACTACCTTGACTATCCGTAATGACGACCCCTCGATCACCGTCTTTTTCCATTAATACAATGTGTTTCATTGTTGTATCCGAATAATACTCTATTAGTACGTCCCGATGATTTGAACCGCTTGCCATCAATTGAGAGAACTCTTCATCAATCCTTGAATGAATGATGCTTTGATGGAGATAAAGCATTAATGAAGTTTCCATTATTAGTACAGAAATAAAAAAGTAGGATGTTAACTTTGTAGAGATTCTGTTCACTTGAACTTTCCCCTCTCTTCTTCTGAAAATTATTATAGAGAATAAATATGAAGTAAATATGCAGAGTCAAAGAAGCATGGTAAAAAATGTTATTTCCATATCTAATTATGACAGCTTTATGACTGCATAATTTTTTGACAGTCATTTAGTATAGTAATAATTAAAAAGCAGTCCATTCGCGTTCTGCAAGTTGTTGAAGGGAGTAGCTAACTGTTGAAAAATAATAAGAAGCAACGTTTAATAACGCGTATATTGGTTTTACTAGTATTGGCAATCGCTATTGTATTTACAATATACAACAGCTTAACAAAAGAAAAACAGAAAGTATTGAAAGTGGGAGATGAAGCTCCTGATTTTATGTTGGTTGATTTGAACGGAGAAAACCATCAATTATCTAATTACAAAGGCCAAGGCGTTTTCCTAAACTTTTGGGGAACTTGGTGCGCCCCCTGTAAGAAAGAAATGCCTGCGATGGGGAGACAATACGAAGTTTATAAAAATCAAGGAGTCCAGGTATTGGCTGTCAATATTGCAGAGTCCGACTTGAAAGTACAAACCTTCGCTGACCAATATGGGATGGTTTTTCCAACCTTAATTGATAAAACAAAAAGTGTCATGCAAGCTTATAATGTTAAACCACTGCCTACCACTTTTCTGATTGATCCCAATGGAGAAATAATAAAAATCATTACTGGTGAAATGAGTGAAAAGGACATTCAAGGATATATGGAAAGCATTAAACCTTGGTAAAGAATTTTAAAATATACATTACAAACAAAGCAATCCCTGTAGTTAGTAATTTTCGGTTTAACAGGATAAGATAGTCAAGAATTTCTTTCAATAATTCTCACAAACATTCAAATATATATATATTTTAAAGAGGCAGCCGAAAAGTTTATTAAATCACTTTTCAGACTGCCTCTTCTTAATTTTTATTGCTTCCGCTATTCATTTAACAACACGACACATTTTTCTTAGCACTAGTGACCTGCTTTTCCAAGAACTGCTGACGTCCTGTTTAGTTCGATGTAAGGGTCGGTGGTTTAGATTAATTAAAAAACGATTCCCTTTCTCAAAGGAATTCCAGCTTTATTTGTATTCATATTGCTATCCAGAACAACAAGATAATTTGGATACATCTTTATCAAACGTAAGGGCTGCTAATTTCAATCCTTCTGCCATTGTTAAATAGGGAGCAAGTGTTTCTCGTAGATCATCAACTGTCAATCCGAATTTTACAGCTAATGTTGCCGCATAGATTACCTCTCCTGCGTTTTCTGAAACGATGTGAACTCCTAACACTTTTAATGTTTTTGCATCTGCTACTAATTTAAAAACACCTGTTGTTTCCCGGTTAACGAGGGCTCTTGGTACTGCATCTAATGGCAAGACAGACGTTTTTACCTTAAGACCTTTTTCTTTTGCTTGCTGTTCAGTTAAACCAACCGTTGCAATCGATGGGTTAGTAAACGTAACGCCTGGAATAACTTCTAAATTTACTTTTTGATTTAGTCTCCCGATTGCATTACGCGCGGCAATTCCACCTTGATAAGCAGCCACATAAACAAATTGGGGACCAAGAGTTACATCTCCGGCTGCATAAATTCGGGAATTGGTCGTTTTAGAATATTCATCAACCACGATTTCACCACGAGAACCAACGTCAACACCTGCAGCATGTAAGTTCAAAGATTCAGTATTTGGTTTTCTTCCTGTTGCTACAAGCAATTGTTCTGCTTCAATGATTCGTTTTTCACCATTTATCTCTACATAAACTTTTTTAATATCGCCAACTTGTTCTACGCGTTCATATGTTGCTCCTGTAACTAAATTGATTCCCTGTTCTGATAAGGTATGAATAATAGCTTCTGAAATTTCAGGATCGTATTCTTTTAATAGACGCTCGCTCCTTTGTATCAAAGTTACTTCTGCGCCTAAATGATGAAGTAGTTGTCCTAATTCCAATCCGATATATCCAGAACCTAGAACTGTAAGACGCTTTGGAACCTTCTTTAATTCAAGTAATGAAGTGCTTGTTAAATAATCCACCTCATTCAATCCCAAAATATTTGGAACAGATGGAGAAGCGCCAGTTGCTATTAAAAATCGCTTAGCAGTTATTTGGTTGCCATTCACTTCAACTGTTTTCCCATTAACAAACTTCGCTTCACCATTTATTAGTTCAAAACCGTAATCGTCAATTAAATTTACATATTTTGCATTTCGAAGTGTGCTTACTAATTCATCTTTTTGTTTTACTAATGAAGCTAAATCAACACTTTGTGATATTGTGTGTAATCCTGTAAATGGATTATTTATTGCTGAATAATTGATTTCTCCTGCTCTTAACAAGGTCTTAGATGGAACGCATCCAATATTAACGCATGTTCCCCCAACTGTTCCGCGTTCAATCATCGCAACTTTTGCGCCGTACCCCACAGCTTCAATTGCAGATGAAAAGGCTGCTGCACCAGAACCAATGATGATGTAGTCATATTCATCATCAACATCCTCTTTTACATATGACTTAATAACTTCGACATTACCAGGTTGGTAGTTAGCTTCAGCAATCGCATTTTTCGCTGATTCAACTTCTATGTCATTTTGAAGCTCAAATACAGCTTCTCCACGAAAAAAATTGACTTCAATACAATTCGCACCTATATTTTTTAAGGCAACTGAAACATGACGTTCACAACTTGTACAAGTCATTCCTTGTACATTAATCCGATATCTTTTCAATACTATTCCTCCATCCTTAAATTTCTTATAAAGTTTCAATAATGGGGCATTCATAAATATCTTTGTTTTCGGGACATCTTTCTTTTAGGTCGATAAGCATTTGTTCGATTCTCATGAGATCTTGAATTTTCCGTTGAATGTCCTCTATCTTAGTAACAGTGAAATCATACATATCACGGCACTTTGTTTCATCATGATCTACCACTCCTAAAAGCTTATCAATTTCATTTAAAGTAAAACCTAATTCCTGGATGCGCTTAATGAAATTTAATCGGTCAACGGTTGGTTCTGTGTATATTCGATATCCTGACTCTGAACGAGAAGGCTTAGGAATTAATCCTAATCGTTCATAATATCGAATAGTTTCTTTGTTAACTTTACACTTCTCGGCCAGTTCTCCTATATAAAACTCCATTTGTTTCACCTCATACTTAGTATAAACCCTGTACCTAAGTACAAGGTCAACAATGCTTAATAATTTCTTTCCTAAGACAGTTTATAGTGTTCATAAAAGTACACTTTAACGAACACTGTGTTTGAAATAAATACATCGTGAAAATCAGTTCGTAAAAATATTAAAACACTTTTCAAACATTTACTCGTTTATTTGCGACTTTCCGAACGGAATTGTAAACTTGAAGAAACGGATGTTCGTAAAGGGTACACTGTGTTGGAAATAAATTCGGTTATGTCAGCGGTAGTGCAAAAGAAAACAATAAAAACCGACAAGTTGATCAATGAAAGGAATTGGAAATGAAGATCAAGATGTTTTCGTAACAGTGTCGTTTAATTAGCATTCAGTTTGATATAGCTTTACGAACGTAAGCTATTCAGAATAAGCATACATAAGAAAACTAACATTAATGCTATTCTACGATTGAACACTTAAAGAATGTATGGTAGTTACATTACAATTGGTAAAACCATACTACGAAAAAGGGGCGTTTTAAATGACGATATTTCATAAGCAGAACGTTAAAGGCGCGCTAGTTGATGTACAGCCATTACGTGAGCAGGCTGAAATAAAGCAGATGATCGAGGCGCTTGCAATGTCGCCAACAAATGGCCCACGCAACGTCCTATTATTCAAAACCGGCATATCAACGGGTTTGCGTGCGGGTGACATAGTTAAGTTGCGCATTGAAGACGTAAAGGGACGAACTCAATTCAAGGTACGCGAGGGCAAGACTCGTAAAGAGCGCACAGTACATATCAGCGCCATTATGCCGGATATTGCGGATTATATAGAATCTATCGGCAATCCGTCACAAGGTTGGCTCTTCCCCTCGCGCAAAGGTGATAAAAACATAACAACAACGCAATGTTACAGAATTTTAACAGAAGCAGGCGAATTGATCGGCAAACGAGACGTTGGAACACACTCAATGCGCAAGACATTCGGTTATCATTACTACAAGCGCACTAAAGACGTGGCAACGTTGATGGAAATATTCAATCACGAATCACAACGGACGACGCTGCGCTATATCGGAATCACCGAGGAAGAAGTCGGCAATAGTTTAAAAGATTTTCGATTGTTTTAATGCAATCTAAAACGTTTGAAAGGTGTATAATAAAGCGCTCTTTTATTATGTAATTTTACTTTTTACTTATTTCAATGAGCAACCCATGAAACCACTATTACTATTACCCAAAATACGTATGACCCATTTATTAGCACCTCACTTCTCTTAATCCTTCTTTTTAAACCAGAGATCCATGTTGAAATCACATACAAAAAACCCCACATAGGCTGCCTATAAAAGCACCACTATATGGTGTTTTAATTCGTTTATTAATCCTTACTTAATTAAATATTAAAAGAAGCTATGTCTCAAATAAAATTGTTTACTTATCTCGTTTCCTAGCACGGGCTTCTCCGCCTTGGCTAACATCACAACAGCCACCTTCCCTTTCGAGTTGGTGGCTGTTTTTCTTACTTCTTATTTTTTAACTTTTCAATAATATTGTCAACTTTCTCACGAGTGATTTCAGTTTCTTCTATTAATACTTCAATCTCATATCCTGATTCCGATCGACAAATTAACACGATGTCACCTTCCGAAATTTCGCCGGTGATATCATTCTCTGGAATGAGTAACTGATTCTCTTCTTTGGGATGTTTCAAAAAAACATATTGATCCTCTTCAATTCGATCCAATGTGTATTTACCTTTATTCACACGCATGTCCGTCACCATCGCGATCGTGTTTTCTTTCGTATGCTGGATGTCCTCTCATTACTCCTCCGGGATAATATTTCCTTAACTCAGTACAGTTTTTAAAACGTGAAGGAGTTTGAACGGGTTTTGGTTTCGTTACCTTCGGTGAAGGTTTAGGTGTTGCTTTTGGTGCAGGCTTTGCAGCAGGTGGCGTTACCGCCTTCCCATTTTTGCAAGCTGTCCCCACCGAATGTTTTATTCCATCGGTAGTAACTGTAATATCACAATCCAATGGAGTCTTGTATGTCTTAGCCCCAACTTTATTGAGTCTACTCTCTACTGCAAGGTCCGGGTGGCCATAACTGTTGTTTTTTCCGTATGACAGGATCGCCACGCTTGGCTTCACATTGCTGATAAAAGCCGCTGAACTGCTTGTATTAGAGCCGTGATGACCGTTTTTAAGGACCGTGGCAGTCACATCATATCTAGCTCTGATTTCATCCTCAATTTCTGTACTTGCGTCTGCCATTAATAAGAACGACACTTTATTGTAGGTTACTTTCAACACAATAGAAGCATCATTATTGTCTTGCGCATTTTCATCAGCATGCAAGACACGGATAATCATTTGTGGATCCAAAGTAAGCTTGTCCAGCTCTTTGGGTACCGTAAACTTGATGTCTTTCTTGTCGATCAGCTGAAGCATTTCATAGTAAGTCTGTGTTGTGTGAACCTGCCCGGAATCAATGAAATTCGTTACAGGGAACGCATTCAATACAGCGATTAGTCCACCGATGTGATCAGCATCAGGATGCGTTGCCACTACATAATCAAGACGCTTTACACCTTTTGACTTTAGAAACTGGACTACTTTATCTCCAGCAGACTTGGGACCCCCATCCACCAACATGTTTTTCCCGCCTGGCGCCTGGATTAATATTGCATCCCCTTGGCCAACGTCGATAAAATGAACCTTCAATTCCTTTGGTGCTGCGCCTGTTGCGGACGGCAGTAAGCCGATCGCCAAAACTAAAGCCATTAACAACGAGAGCAATTTCTTCAACATTCCCACCCCTTTTATTGATTCTATTTACCTAAATTAATAGTAGTGTAATAATACTGAATTGTCTAGACTAAACTGGCACAATAACCTAATATTGGATTATAAGTAAGGAGAATAAAGGCAGGGAATTAGCATCTCTACTTATGTAAGAGTGTTGGTGACAAAGAGTTTGCATAAACGATTCCATGCCGCTTTGACAGCGAACGGTGACTATGGAATCGAAATAATTGAGCGAGCAATAACTGAGTATGTTGAAAAACATGAAGAAAATGTAATCGCGTAGAAAATACACGAAGAAGCAAAAAAGTTAAATGAGGGGATTATAATGCGAAAATTGAGGTTCGATAAAGAAAATTACGAGGATGAGCCGATCGAGCTTTTGGACGCTAGCATCCGCCTTTATAATATCCTGAAGCGAAACCAGATACATACCATCGGGGATTTAATGAAGACAAAGAATCGATTGAACAAAGATGGATTCGGGCCCGTGAGTCAAAAAGAACTGGCTTATTTAAAGAAGGAAATCGAACTCATGACATTCATATGAAAGGACTAAACCATGAAATACTACCTTCAATCCCTAAACGGCACCATTTGCGTACTCAATGAAGAACGGTCGATGTATGCTCACCCGCATTTCTGCGATGTCTTGATCGACCACAGTAAGCGTATGGATGATGAGGAATTTGCGGAAGCCCTGAAAAACATCAAATTGCATTGGCTGCCGGTCCCGTGGGAAGCCCGATTTCCACACAAACCAATGGCAATTTTTGAAGACGGCTGCTAATGTGGTCGTTTTTTTATTTCAGTGCTAAAAATAAATAGACATCCAGCAACTCTATGGAGCGGTTTTTAAGACGGACGTTTAGGTAGCGTCTTGGATCCTCGTAGGAGCTGTGATACAATATGTATTCCGTGAACATGCCGTCGTTCTCCCCTTTTTCTAGACGCATTTTGTTTAACCTGAGAAACTGATTCGTTTCTTTCAACTCGGCTCGAATGGCTGCCAGCGCCCCATCAATCATTCGCAGATATGGAGCCTTTAATTTGTAAGGTCCTCTCTCGATCAAATGCCGATCCATTTCTAGGATGGTGATTAGCATTGGAAAATAAATCGCATTTTCAAAGTGCGGAAGTGCTTCGGACGGAATCAACCTCAACCCTTACACCCCCATCAGATGACCATACGTATCCTTCCGTTTCACGGGAACAAGCGCCAAAACATTGTCGATTTTAAATGTCCTTTGGACCCTCGAAGATAGCAATAGGCCCTAAAGGAAGCATCCCCCACTTGAATCACTCTGATCCTGCGCTTACTGACTTGGCCGTCTTTGGCTAAGGACATCATATCCAAATCTACTCCATGTTTTACCGACTTCTCCAACATTTTCAGTACACTCGTTCCCCTCCTCGCTTTTATTATAGGGAATGAACATTCGCATTTCAAGCAAATAAAAAAGCGACCAATCTAAAAACAGGCCGCTTGATCTAAATAAATATTCCTTATATTGATCATTTTTTATCTATACAATCGTTACTGCAAACCGTATCTTTTAGACAATCTCATTAATAAACTTCGCTCTTCTTCGTCATTCAGTAGTTCACACTTTTTGAAATGTTCAACCATCTGAAGTGTATACTTAATAAAATCTTCTTCCTCTAGAGGTATGCCTGAAGTGTTATCATCCACCTCATCTAATAAAGCATAATATTTTTCTTTTATCATAGTATAAAAGTTTCTTCCTTCTTTTATTTCTTTCAACTCATCCACAGTGAAAGAAATTAAAGGTAATTGATGACTATACATTATTTTCTTTCTCTTACCCTCACCAAATCTCCAAGATTGTCCTCCCATCCCTTTAATCGAAATGAATATTCCGAAATTAGAACCCCTTGTGGGAATAATCTCTGCTAATTTAGTAACCATCCCCACGTCAATCGTACTCGACTTTTTATTTTTACACTCACAAATTATTCTTTGTCCAATAATATTTTTTATAAAAGGTGGTAAGGCTTTTTCACTCATAATCGCTTCAATATCAGTTTCATTATCCCCAGGCCTTTTATTTTTAAACACTTGAACGTCTTGAAATCTGGAAAACAAAAACATAGCAAAATTCTCAAGAACTGCGCCTTTCTTGTGATTTTCCGCTTTACCCCAATCTTGGCTAGCTTCAATTAATTCAATATGTTCATCAAATTGTTCGATAGCTAACTTTTCACCTTTAACTGGTTTCCAGAATACGTCATCATCCAATTTACTTAAAAGTTTTTCTAGAGAGGTATAATCATTTAAATCAAGCATTAAAGTCTCCTCTCTTAAAACCTACAACTGCTCTTTTCCAGTCGTAGCTTAAACCACATTCTGGACACTTCAAATCCTTGTCTTGTAAATAATACTCTTCTAATGAGTTCAAAAATAAAAAGTGGGGTTCTTCATTTTGACAAGAAACCCTAATGAGAAGTTTTAATTTCTTTTCATTATAAAGCTCTATTAAGATTTCCTCGGCCGTATTCAACTGTATAGATGCAACCCTAGCTAATTTATTCTTTGTTAATACGTCACTCGTCCTAAGGGATAGCAGCTCCTTCTCCACTTTCTGGATTATCGGAGGTGGTAAGCCTAATTTGTTCTCTATACTCGTTAAGTTTACGGACAACAATGTTTACCACCTCCTCTTCGATAAATGTGTTTGTTCCTCTAATTAAATAGGCATCACTTCCTTGTTCTACAAGAAATTTATAAGTTCGATTATTGGTTTTTAAATTAACCCCGAGTAAATCGATGTCTCCATCTTGGCGAGAACGTTTAGCCGCTTGTGCAGCAGAACCGTACTTAAAACCTTCTTCTGTAGATTCTACACTAATAATATGTGACACGCCATCAGATCTTTGTTTAAAAATTGCAAAGGAATCTTGTGAATCTTCCACTGGAGCATATATCTCCATTAACTGCGATTCAAATGAAATTTGAATATCTTGAATAAATCGACTTAATAACGCAGGTTCATTATCGGTATCGATTTCCGACTTTTTCAACAAATCCTCTGCAAACTTCAAAATCTGACTTTCTGCATTAAAAGAATGTGCCGTTATTTCTGGGTTATTATGACCTGTAGCATCTTCTGCAAATTGGTATAACGCTTGTGGAATCCATAACGGTGCTTTTAAATAAACCTTCCCAATATATTGCTTTACTTTATTAAAAATCATATTGGAAATCGGTGTCCAGTCATAACGGTCCTTTTTTATCCCGTTAACGTTCAGTAGGTTACTTGTTGGATTAAAAATGATTTTAACGTCATTTGAATATTCAAAGAATACACAGTGACAGAAAAAAAGGTTTTTATATGTTCTACTTGATCCATCAGTTCTTGTCCCAGTCACCTCACAGGGCGATACAAATGAAAAAGTGTACGTTCCTAAATTTTTGTCTCGATGGATTTGTGTCAATTTAATATCGTTTAAACCCGGCATTACTGTTGCAAGATTTTCAGAATCATTGTCAATGTTAATATCGAAAAGGTTAATTTCAATTACACTATTTTTGTTCAAATAGGCGTTTTGCAATAATTCAGAATCAACTCTTTCTTCCAAGTTATAAACAAAGGTATAATTGTTACCGTTAATTTGATGCAAAGCTAACCACTCTTCAAAAACAACTGGGGACATTATAGGTCCTAAGAAACCTGTATCGGTAACTGTACGAACTAACTCCTTTCTCATTTCTTCACGTGATTGCTTTTTGGACAGCCTAAAACGGTCGAATAATAGTTGATAGTGCTTGTATTGAGTGTACTTATCTAATATTTTAAAAACGTTACTCCATTGCTTTTCATTCATTTCCCCCACTCCTTTTAGGTCCATAATACCGTAAGGAGAAGTAATAATCTACCAACTAAAATAAGTGGCATGATTTTAGTTCGAAAAAAGAACATGGATTCGATTTTCATTTATTTGCTCGAATCAGTGCGCCAAGTCCGAGCATTACAATGTCTCCATCTGCCGCTCTTCCCTCTCCCAGAACCTTGATCCACTTTTCCGAGTACCCGGCTTCCACGGCGGCTTTAACCGCTATTTCCCGTTGGGCCTTGCTGCCAAGAAACGTTTCAAATTCCTTTCGTAGTGTACCGGATGTAAATTTCAAATCCGATTTCTCATTTTTGCTTAAAGCTGATGTATCGGCGACCTGTCCGGCTAGTCGCGCCCGGACCAAGTTCATGTCAATGCCTGGGCAATTGGTAGACTGCCCAGGAAACTCTTTGTGCCCTTTGACGGCGCTTGCCGGTAACCCGAGCCGCTGCATCCAATACCGCGCCCGCTCGTCAAAGGTTCGTTCTTGCTCTTCAGTAAAAGAGCCATTCCCGACCAAGCAGATATTTATAAATGTAGGAGTTCTGGCCGCCCACCCCGTTCGTAATCTCTTCTGGGTCATAGCAGAGTTCAACAGATCCATCACGGAGGATGATCTCATGATAGCCGCCTGTACCCCATTTCAGTGTTCCGTTCCAATACTTCCAAAAAGAATCCCAGTTGCCTGACGTACCGGCAGAATGGTGACGAGCGATGTTTTTGATAGCGGACAGTTTCCGGGTGCCATTGGTACGAGGCGTCTTTTTGTGAATGTCGATGATTTTGGCCATATCACGCCACATCCTTTTTAGGACGTTCATATCTCAGTGCTTGGCGACTGTCAAGAAGCCAAAGAGTGCAACTGCAGCTTCTTTTGGCTTCTTTAATAATGTTCTTTATTCAATTGACTTCTTTGGTTTAACGAGAAACATACAGCAAACGATAATTACAAATGCCACTAACGCCAAAAATGGTATCGTAACAAAACCAAACCAATTTATATATTGGGCACTACAAGGGACACCACTCACACAAGGTTTGATCCCTCCAAAGCCGGGTATCTTCTGCTCTAAATAATGCATGAACGATATGCTTCCCCCGATAATTGATAATGGAAGCACGAACTTTTTAACGCTAATGTCATTCTGGAAAGTTCCAATCCCCAATATCAAAGTAAGGGGGTACATGAAGATACGCTGATACCAACATAACTCACAAGGAATATACCCTTTGATTTCACTGAAGTACAGGCTCCCGAACATGGCAACTAATGAGACAATCCATGCAATATATAATAGCAACCCTTGCTGTCTAGATTTACTACCCGTATTCTCCATCAGTTTTCATCCTTAATTTCTTGTTCTATTGCCGCCTTAATGGCTTCATAATCAAAAGGATCCTCCATCACTTTCCCGTTTATGACAATGGTCGGAGTCATCGAAACACCAGCTTCTCGCACTAATTCTTCATCGATTTTAACCTTCTCCATTGTCGCTTGCTGTTCCATGTCTTCTTATAAAAGGGTTTGATCAATCTCAGGAAACCCACTTGCAATTTCGAGGATTCTTTCGGGTGTTATCCATAGGGCATCATGATCTTCAACGGGTTGTGCATCAAACAGCGCCTGGTGGAAATCCCAATACACATCGGGATTCCGCTCAAAAACTGATTCAGCGGCAAGCGAGCCTAAAGTCGATTCTTCGCCGTGGAATAACACGTTGACAAAGGAAAATTTCATTTTACCTGTTTCGATATAATCCTTAACTAGCTCTGGATAAATCCTTTCACCCCAAGCTTTACATGCCGGGCATTTAAAATCACCAAATTCCACTACTGTCACAGGAGCATCTTCCTCTCCAAACGAGGGCTGTCCTGTAACATCAATTTGTTTTATTTCGGTTGGCAAGGATTCCTGTTTGTTGCTAAGTACAGCGATTGCCGCCAATAATACTACTACCACGAGTGTTATAATAACTGCAAATTTCATATTTGAACTTTTATTCTGTTTCATCAAATACCTCTTCTCTGTCATTTATTATTGAACGCTAGCCATTAATCCGAAATATAGAGAAAGGACACAGAACATTCCCATGAAAAAAGGAACTACTGCAGGTGTCTTTTTCCTAAAGCTATACATGATAAGCCACATGAAAATAATCGCTACGGTGAAAAACAATATATTTATTGTATTCAACCCGAATTGCAAACTCATTGAAGGATCAATGACCCCCGAATAGAAGTAATCGAAGAGAGCCGAAGGACCGCTGCCTTTGAGTGTTATTTCAATACTATGAGGAGGCTCCTGTTGTCCCAGGACACCGGTCGAAACAAACGTAAAGAAAAGGAGAATGCTTTCGAACTTCAACCAAGATATTGGGTTGATTTGCTCTTGTCGATTCAATTTGCGCCTGATCCAAAATCCATTTATAAAAGCAAAAAATAAAACTGGGATGATGGTCAGATGCTTCATCAATAAGGCTTGTCCATATGATACCATCCATGCGTCCGTATATTCATTTACATCAATCACCAATGTCATTAGAAATAATCCAGTTCCTGTAATTGTAAGGAAGCATGCGATTGCCAAAGAGGTAAACCACTTTAAATAAGAAAGCCAATTCTCTTGGTTTTTTGAACACCAACCGACAATAAGGAGAATACCGATCCATACCGTAACGGCTAGAAAGTGCAATGAATGGGAAACGAACCCACTCCATGCGGTAAGAGAAGCTCCGTGACTAGCCCAACCCAATGCTAAAAGCAGGACGAGAGTGAAAGCGAGAGCAATACCGGACAGCACTTTGCTTTTCAATACCGGGAACAGTGACACAAACAGGTAAAAGAAAATTGCAAGTATGACCGTAAGATTCCAAGCCTTCCCTACTTCAAAACCACTTAGGACGCTTTCCATCGTAGCAAATAGACCGATATCCTCATAAAGAAATAGGATAACTCTTATCACTGGGGCAACCGAAAAGAATACAACACCTAATACTGCCAATTGAATTAACCGTTTCGGTATATGAATAGTAGGTTTCAACCGGTCCGGTATGAATTGAATGATAAATGCGCCCATCAGTAGCGAAAAACAGAGATACAATAGACTTTCAGAAATATAGACCCAAACCATTTACTTTTGCCTTCTTCCTATGATCCAGCCAAAAAATCCACCAGCTATAGTAAATAAAACGACAAGGATTACAACAAGAACATCATTTGAAGCTATCGTTGAAGGAACTTCAACTGGCTGCTGCACTGATTTTTCTTCTGGATCTTCTATAGGTGCAACAGGTGTTTCTTCGGTTTCTTTAGAATCTACAGGAGCTTGTGATTCGTTTTGGCTTACCATGAATGAATATGTTCCTTGAATTGGGTGGCCATCCGCGCCAATAATCTTCCAGTCCACAGTATATGTACCATCACCTAACGGAGACATGAATCCCCCTGTCATCACATTATCATTCACTTGGGTATTACTGACGATTATTTCTTCATTATTCTCGTTAAAGACTTTCACTGTACTTGTTTTTTCAATTTTCGTATCAAATTCCAATACAATTTCATGGACGTCTTCAGCAATAATTTCACCATTAGCAGGTGCAGAACTAGTTAAGCTAGTATGTGCAGATACGGCATTGGCTGATATTATTAATAATAAAATAGTCATCATTATAATATTTTTCTTCATACATACCCTCTCACTTCATATCGTAATTACCAACTATCCCATTTCGTATCCATAACTCCTATCTGTTTCAGAAAACTTGTAAGCAATCGATCCTTTTCACTTTCTAAGGCATTCTCAGTACATGGAGAATCGGGGGCATAATGTAAACTTTTAGCTTTCTTTAATGTTGACTCTTCCAGAAAGTTCGTTGGATCTGACTCTTCAAAACAAACAGGAGCAATATAAGTTTTGTACGTGTGCTCTAAAATAATTCTTGTATCTGGAGAAGGATGGGTTTCTTTCGGTATGAACAGACCTATAAGTACAACGATGCCAACTAAGAGAATAGTCATTGTAAAAAGCAGTGCCTTATTCTTTAACATAACATAACTCCTTCAACGCCAATAATGACAAGTTTTTATACTTTAGCAGCCTGAATTAGTTTTTAACGACTACATCGCTCAAATTACATTATTCCCCGTATATTGCTAGTAACTTCCTCATCACCCTCTTCAAAGAATCACGGTTTCAGTAAAAAATATAAAATTGACACACATATTAGTAATTGCTAATATGATAATAACAAATCATATTAGTCATGTCTAATATGAAAGGAGCGATATTATGATATCAACTAATTTAGAACTCAAAGTGAAGTTTTTACGTGCATTCGGAGATAAAACAAGGGTTCAAATATTAGAGTGCATCAAATATGAAGAAAAGACTGTCTCACAGATTGTTGAAAGTGTAGAGGGAAATCAATCAAATATTTCACAACACCTAGCATGTCTCAGAGGTTGTGGAATCATTGTAGGGAGGCAAGAGGGAAAATACGTCTACTATGGCTTGCGAAATCAACAAATCAAAGAGTTGCTAGACACATTTGATAATGTACTGAGTCAGATTGAAGACACTGTTGCTTGTTGTAAGAATCATATTAGTTAAGGAAGTGTGAAGAATGGATAATAAGTGCTGTTCTACTGAAGCAGAACCCCAAAATCTAGGAAAACAAACATCCTGCTGTAGTAGCAATCAAGTAATTCAAACCGAAACAAAGCAAAGTGAACATATAGAGTGTTGCAGTAGTAACGCCATAAATACGGAAGTAAAAGATGAATGTTGCAGCATGACTCCGATGATCGAGGAAGAAACCATCAAAACAACGACCTGCTGCAGCAGTAAGGATCCCGATAAGCATTCTAGTATTCCAGTCGATTGTTGCAGTAGTTCAGGCAACACTATAGGCCCGGTTAATGTAAACCTTGATGGGGGAATAAAAGAGGAGTTTCGTGTTTATGGAATGGATTGCCCAGCTTGTGCGGTAACAATTGAAAAAAGTTTAAGCACTCAACAAAGCATCAATGGAGTGAACGTGAACTACAGTACAGGAAAAATGCAAGTTAGTTCGACTGAAGAACTTGAATTTGAATCCATCCAAAAACAAATGAAGAAGCTTGGTTTCGAAGTTGAACCTATACAAATTAATAACAACTTAAGGAATTACATTATTGAAGGAATGGATTGCGGTTCTTGTGCTTTGACAATAGAAAATCACTTAAATACTCTTCCTTCTGTCAAACACGTTCAGGTCAATTTTTCGACCGGTAAGATGAAAATTGAACATGAAAATAGTTCGGAAGAAATTATTAACGAAGTATCTAAAGCTGGATTTAAAGCGTCACTCATTACTACCAATAAACAAATACCCTCCTCCACACGTTCTAGTAATCAGAATGGCGCTGTCATTTTTTCAGGTATATTAATTGCACTAGGATTTTTCGGATCTTACACAGGAATCTCTCCTTATCTAACGACTACAATGTACGCAATTGCAATGATTGTAAGTGGGTATAAACCTGTAAAGAGTGCTTACTATGCGATTAGAAGTCGTTCGTTAGACATGAACGTCCTCATGTCAGCAGCAGCAATCGGTGCTGCATTTCTAGGAGAATGGCTTGAAGGGGCTACTGTTGTTTGGCTGTTTGCACTAGGGCTTAACTTACAGAACCGAGCCATCGAAAAAACACGTAAATCCATTCGGGGTCTAATGGAGTTAACCCCTCCAGAAGCTTGGGTTAAAATTGGAAACGAATTAATTAAAAAGCCCGTTGAAGAGGTATCCGTCAATGATGTAATTATAGTGAAGCCTGGAGATAGAATTCCATTGGATGGGGATGTAATAGAAGGCGAATCCAGTGTCAATCAAGCGGCTATAACAGGAGAATCCATCCCAGTTGATAAGGGGAAAGGTAGTTTCGTGTATGCCGGTTCAATAAATGAACACGGCTCACTCACCGTTAAAGTTACGAAGCTGGTGGAAGATACAACCATCTCTAAAATTATCCATTTGGTTGAAGAAGCCCAAGAAAAAAAGGCTCCCACAGAAGCATTTATAGATAAGTTCGCACGAATTTATACACCGATTGTATTCATCCTTGCTCTTTTGGTGATGGTCGTTCCCCCAGTATTTGCTTTTGGCACTTGGGAGGAATGGATTTATAAAGGATTAATGCTATTAGTGATTGCTTGTCCTTGTGCGCTCGTTATTTCAACTCCAGTTGCAATCGTTACAGCGCTTGGAAATGCCGCTAAAAATGGTGTTCTCATTAAAGGTGGTACATTCTTAGAAAATGCAGGATCTATTAATGCCATCGCCTTTGACAAAACAGGAACACTAACAGAAGGAAAACCAAATGTTACGGATCTAGTGGTCTTTAATGATTCCGAAGAAAACATGTTATCGATTGCTCGAACTTTAGAGGAATATTCCACACACCCTATTGCTAAAACAATAGTGAATTACGCAAAAGATAAAAGTGTTCAAGTGAAAGTTGGTACACAGTTTAAGAACCTTACCGGAAAAGGAATTCAAGCGACAATCAATGGTATTACCTACTTTGCAGGAAACGTAAAGTTGTTTGAAGAGGTCGGTACCCCTATCAATAATCATCTAGAAAAAATTCTAAGCCTGCAAGACGAAGGTAAAACCATTATCATCATAGGGACTGCTGACAACATCTTAGGTGTAATTTGTGTTTCAGACACGATCCGAAAGACAACTAAAACATCTTTAGAAAATCTGAAGAAAATAGGTGTCAAACAAGTTGTCATGCTGACAGGGGATAACGAAGGGACAGCCAAAGCTATTGCTTTAAAAGCTGGTGTGAAGCGATATTTCTCTGAACTATTACCAGAAGAAAAAGTAAAAGCTATCAAACAATTGCAAGAAGAAGGCTATCGTGTGGCCATGGTTGGTGATGGAATAAACGATGCCCCTGCATTAGCGACTGCTGATCTTGGAATAGCGATGGGCGGTGCTGGCACAGATACGGCAATGGAGACTGCTGATATTGTCTTAATGGCTGATAACTTAGAAAAACTGCCCCATACAATGAAGTTGAGTCGCAAGGCTTTAAAGATCATCAAACAAAATATATGGTTTTCGTTAATAGTGAAGGCCGTAGCTTTACTATTTATCTTCCCGGGCTGGTTAACATTATGGATTGCTGTTTTAAGTGATACTGGAGCTGCGTTGATCGTAATATTAAATGCACTTCGCCTATTAAAAGTCAAAGGGTAGTAATTACTTATTCCTAGACGAAAAAAATTACATTTAAATTCCCTTGGCACACGATACTAAGGCTTATAAAAATGATCCTTTTCATCAATCAAATACTTCCACTTAAATAGAAAAAAGCAGGAAGCATAATAATAACCGCTTCCTGCCTCGTGTTTATAAATACCCTTTTTCCTTTAAACTAATGAATCGATGATCTCCAATGATGAGGTGATCAATTAACTCGACTCCCATAACACTACCTGCCTCAGCCAATCTCTTCGTAACCTCGATGTCTTCAGGTGAAGGATCGGGCCGACCGCTAGGATGGTTATGAAGACAGATAATGGAGGCTGCACTATATTTTACAGCTTCCTTGTACACCTCCCTTGGATGTACTATCGATGAATTTAATGAGCCAATAAAAACGGTCTTTTTATGAAGCACTTCATTTTTCACATTCAGGTAAAGTACAACGAAATGCTCCTGCGTCAGAGCAGTCATTTCAGTCATTAGATAAGCCGCCGCATCTTCCGGTGATCGGATAACATAACGATCATTAGCCTTTCCGGCAGAACGCATCTTCCGAGCAATCAACATGCCTGAATGAACTTTAAGGGCCTGGTTATGAGTCATACCTTCCTCTTTTAATTCAGGAATAGTCATGTCGACTAACGCCCTAATTCCACGAGCAGCTAATCGCCCAGTGAATTCGGGTGTTGCCGAAGGGCCAATCAAAACAGCTAGAATGTCCTGCAATTCAATGACGCTTTCAGAACCAATAGCATTGTAAGTAGAAACTGCTTCACGAGCAGCCGTAATATATTTTTTATTAATCAATTTCTTGTCCTTTCTCACACAAAGCAAGTGCCAAGCGGCACAAGCATTCATGTGCCACTTTTCTTTGCCTGGTGGAAGGCTTTTTATGTTATGATGTATTTACAATTTAACGTTTTACTTTTTTCGAGATGCGAACCGTCGCGTCTCCTTTTTTTCGCCCATTTTTGCGATGACTGCATCATCCCAGCCCATCTTTTTCAGATTGGAAGCTGTGATATTCAGCATTTTCCATGGATTCACACCTTCGAGCACCATGTTTTGCGCTAACTCTTTCATTCCCTTTTCATCAAATTGCCACGAAGCAGAAATGGAATAATCCCAAATTACATCGCCTGTATCTACAGGTCCATTAACATCAACGAAAGCCTTCAATTCAGCCTTCATTGCTTTCAGAGCTGATTCTACACGTTCAATTTCCTTCCCAAGCTTTATTGCTTGTTCCATGTTTTCAATGACCTCCGACTTTGCAAGTACCATTTTAAATGCCCCCTTTAGATTCCTAAATTTCCGCTGCCAATTACCTTCACGTCTCCGTTTTCAATAGACAGGAAAATCTCTTCAATATCTGATAGCGAATTCAGCTTTTTAACCTTACCTTTACTGTCGAATAGGTAAATGCCACCAAACTTAAAGACCAGGAACTTCTTTTCCTTCTTTTCATCCACATAGCAGATGAATGACTTGTTCGCACTTCCCTTCTTACCGTTAGAAACTAGACGTTCTAATTGTTTACTAACCATTTGAATCTCTCCTATTCCTATTATTTTTATAAACAGAAAAAGCCGACCGTATCCCGAAGGATTCAATCGACTTTTAATATATTTAACGCAATTATGCGTAAATATCTCAAATGATTATGCTTTAAAGCAATTTTTCGATGCGCTATTACATCTGCCAGTTTTTTCTCTGAAAAGAGAATACAAGGGCAACATGATTTTTGTCAAATCTCCTTTAAAATCTAAAAAGGTATTTCGACATTCATCAAAACGATGACATAGAAACTTAAAGGTTATACATATTTTATCAAAGCG
Organism: Sporosarcina sp. 179-K 3D1 HS; assembly: GCF_047228905.1. Lineage (NCBI taxonomy): Bacteria > Bacillati > Bacillota > Bacilli > Caryophanales > Caryophanaceae > Sporosarcina > Sporosarcina sp. 179-K 3D1 HS. The sequence continues at coordinate 5,879 of NZ_JBFEGI010000017.1, read as the reverse complement.
ATATTCAGGTCGCAAATATTCTACAAAGAAAAGAAGTGAGGAGGCCGAGTCTGAAGTCTATCAGTATGATTTGTCTTGTGATGAGCAACCTTTACCAATACCTTATAGCTTCTTTTCGTGTCGGTGTAACCGCTCGTATTTTCTGGCAATGATACAACACGGTGGCTGGCATACCACACTGTAGGCAGACTTTTTTGTGTACCTACAAGGTACACACTATTAAAAATAGGTAAGCGCTTTATTAACGCTTACTTTTCTTTATTGAAAACCATCAATTTCCCAATAATTTTTAGCCCATTCTATTAAATGTTGAGTTCTACTTTCAATAGTTTTATAATTCCAATCATTATTCATATTTGCAACTTCTTTAGCTGTTAAGATATCTGTTTTTTTATATTCATTAGCCTTAGCAAAATAGCCTTGATTACTAACACGACTATTCAGTTTTCTAGGAAGTAAGATTAAATTACCTAGCCGATTACAATGAAATTGCTTTCTTTTAGTCACTTTTCCACGCCATGCATCACTTTCTATTTGAGGATAAATATGTTCAATTGTATCCTCGAGATTCATTGACCAAATTGTTTCCCAAACCTTTTTTGAGAAGGTTTCATTGTACTTTTCCGCTAAATCTTTTTCATAAGTGTAAAGGAAATATCGTAATTCTATTTTCCATTGAGAATATGAATCTTCTTCACCTAATGTTTTTTGAATATCTTTAAGCGGGAAATTTTTCGCTATTTCCAAAATATTATCAATTGCACTTTTGTATCTCATATTACTATATTTATTAGCTCGTTCCGCAGATTTAAAGCCCATTAAGAAACATGATAACCGAACAAACTCACCAACTTGATGCCTACTATCTTTCCTATGCAAACCAAAAACTCTAAACGTTACTTTTTCCCAGTATTCAAGTAATTTTTCGGTTTCTTTTTCCAATAGATGAGGTGATAGATTAATTGCTACAGCTAGTAAACGTGCCTGGATTATTTTAGTAACTGCTTTTTTCTTTTTATTTGTGTATAGGTTTTTCAATTCATTTGTTACTTCTGAAAGCCATTGTGAAATATCAATAACTCTTTCTGGATCTTGGTCGCATATTTCTTTAAAGTAATCAATGGCATCTTCAATTTTCATTACTTTACTGTGTTCTAGGGGATTATATAAAGTAGCTGTAAAACGTACAATTTCATCACCAGGAATATTCGTAATGCCTATTGTTTCATATATTTTTCCCCAATACTCATGAAGCCATTTTAATCTATCTTCAAAGACCAAAGGGTTCTTACTAAGTTTTTCAAAAGCTATCCCTAATAGCATACTTTTACATTTGTCTAACCAATCTACATCCAACCCTCGACTGTTTAGAACCTCAAAGACTGTATAAACAGAACCCTCATCATTTATAATATGTAAAATAAAATTTAGTCTATTTCTAATAAGCATTAATAAATCCAAAATTTCATATTTTTCGCACCAATGATCCACGAATTTTTCACATTCAATAAAGCCTGATTTTAGGGTCCTAATTGCATGCGTAGTTACCATATCATCACTTGGATGTTTTCCTGATAACAAATATTCTCTTAGAGTTAGTGAACTATTATGATTTGTTTGTATTAAAATCAATTTTTGATTTTCGTCTTTAACCAATAGCTCTTCTAAATAATAAATAGATCTTCTATACTTAGCATTGTTCAATTCTCGCATTTTTAGGTGAATGGCTTTTAAAAGAATAATTAAAGATGTTATTCGTTGTTGTCCGTCTACTATATTTAATACACTATATACATCCGTATCGTATGCTTCTTCTCTCATTTGACTATGGCAAACCACTGTTGCCATGAAATGAGCCCGTCCTTCTTTATACTCTGGACTTTCATACAGTTTTGTAATATCACTAAAAAGATCATTTCTTTGCTTAGTATTCCAACTATAAGCCCTTTGATATGTAGGTATTTCAAAAAGTCGTTTTTGTAATAATTCGTCAAATGATAAATACATTGGATTTAATTGTTTTTGCATTATACCCCTCCTGCATTTCGTTCAATATACCTGACATTATACACTTTCCATCAATGTTATAGATACTATATTCCTATTTATCAGGAAAGTTTTCCACCAATTCATTGAATTAATGAACAGCCATATATTTTACCCCCATTATAAGAGGGCATTTCTTATTCTCGAAATACGCCCGATTGTTAAATAACGTTTTTGTTTTAAATGAATTTATTATCCCGAAACACCTAACACTGTCCACTGATTACTTTCTTTAAGTTAATGCTGTCTTCCTTGATTAAACCCAATCAGAAACGAGACGGCTGCTAAAGCTCCTGTCACAAACATAAATGCATAAGCTTCAAATATTGTAATCGTTGTCATGTAGATCACTCCCCTTTATTTATTTCAAATAAAAACACCGACAAGTATTCCCGTCGGTGCATGCTGTACTTACATATTAATAGTTGCTGAACTTTTTATAACATTCAATAGCAAAAGAACAATGCCTACAGTGACTAGATGGGGTAGATTGAAATAATTCCTCTGTCTTTTCAGGTAGTCTGTCTATAATTTCTTGTTTAGAATTGATTTCATTTGCTACACTCAAAGCCCACTTTCTGGACTTTTCCATATCAGCCTGATTGAAAATGAGTTTACTCTCCCTTTTGAATCGAAGAAAGAACAATTTGCCCTCAACATTGGATTGGTTCCTTAATTGACCAATGGCCCACGCATAGAGGCCGACTTGATGATTGTCTCGAACATCGTATCGAGCTCGGTTCGTCTTCCAATCGACTATTCTACTTCCATCTGATGAAACCAGATCAATATAGCCTTGAATCATCGGGGCTGAATCCTTACCAGATAGAGGTAGTTGAAAATGTACTTCTGTGTCACCCATGTTCGCTTGTATAGGGGCATGGCTGACTAAATCGGACATCTCCTCCAATGTAACTTCGGGGTGAAAGTCAGCTTCTATCATCCCGTTTAACACAGCTTCTGTATGACTAACCCCATTGATTTTTTCCTCAATGGCTTTATGAACCCCTTTACCCAACGCCAACGGGTAAGTCACCGGCTCCTGATATCCCTGAATGTATTTTTTATAAAACCGGTACGGACAAGTTTCGTACAAGCTTAATCGTGAAAAAGAGAATATCATGCTGCTATCTCCTTTCTTTATTGAAAAAAGGAAAAGAGGCCTGGCAGACCAATCCCCCTTCCCTTTTCTTTAATAATTTATCAGAACGGCAGATCCTCATCCTTTACTTCAAATGAACCTCCGCCTACTCCATATTGATCGGCATTTTGACCGTGAGCATTTGCGTTACCTGCATAGGGATTCGGTTGCGGTTGATAGCCACCTTTACCTTGCGGTTGCTGAAAACCCTGTCCCTGCTGATTTCCCTGTCCTTGGGGTTTCGGGTCAAGGAATTGGACAAAATCAGCAACAACCTCTGTAACGTACACTCGGTTGCCTTTGTCGTTTTCATAATGGCGAGTATTAATGCGACCATTCACCGCAGCTTGACTACCTTTTTTAAGAAAGTTAGCCGCATTTTCGGCAGGCTTCCTCCAAACTTGAACCATAATGAAATCTGCTTCATTTTCACCATTGGCATTTTTAAATGGACGGTTCACCGCAAGAGTGAAATTGCAAACAGCGACACCACTCTGCGTGTATTTCATCTCCGGATCTTTTGTTAAACGACCTACCAAACTAACGTTATTCATAAAGTTCTCCTTTTCTCGTAACTGTTTATCAGCCACGTCCCTATTTCTTTTCCGTATAGGGTGACGGATATTTTAATTAGCTAAAGACATTTTGTCGTTTTCAACGGAATTCATTTTTCTCGTTTCTACTTCTAACTTCTGGACTTTGTCCATTTTCAACATGTGATATAGAATTGCAACATTCAGGACGACTTTATCCATTTCAAAATCATAAGTGGAGAAAGCAACCTTCCATGCAGCCCTTCCGATTTTTGTACCTTCCATCGCCCAATCGGCACGATCAGCTTCTTCCTTCACATATTCAGCCAGCAGTCGATTAAACAATAAATGAATTTGTGTGCCACGACATGATTGCATGACATACTGAAGAAGATCGTTTTGACGTTCATCCTGATTTTCAATATGAGCGATCACGATGAACATAGCGAAATGTTTTACAAGTTCTTCGTATTCGTAACTCTTCCAATCACGTAGAACAATCTCACGACTCTTATTAAAGGCAATACGATTCTTCCGTTTATATTCAGCCCAACCGATAGTACGAAGTTGACGTGCATTCAATTTTTCAGCCGGATGAACGGGTTTCTTCCTTATCCCGAAATACTTTGTACGTATTTCAGAGTAAGGCAGTCCCGATAACTTAGCTTCAAAGTCTAATACGCCACCTGACACGCCACAATACCAACACTTAAATACTTGGTCATGGGTGTTTAGCGAGATATAATATTTATGTCCTTTACCTGGCTTGGAGTCCTCTTCGCAAAAAACACATTTGCAAAGAGTCTCCTTTTTACCATGTGTACGGGGATTGAACGTAAGACCATATTCCTCCGCAACTTTCAGTATTTCAGGAAGCATGATCAAGCTACCCCCTTATCCGCATCTCCCAACTTCTCAAAGAACGTAAACCCGTTTTCTGTACGAGTCTGCATTGTAAACTTCTCACCTTCAGAAAGATGTTTTGTTTGTTGAACAGCGTCTTCACCTTGTGCAAACACCATCGTTTGGGCGTTGCTAACCACATTCCTCACATACATTTTTGCGAAAGATATGCCAGCCGGAGTTGTACCCTGTTCATACTTTTCCATGATGAACGTATTGAGTGATTCAGAAGCCGTTTCATCTTCCTGTCCATCAGGCACTTGAATGGGTTCTTTTTGTTCAGATTTAACAGGTTGTTCATTTTCTTGCAGATGAGAATACTCTACAAGGAAATTGAAACCATTCTCTTTCTTAATAACCATAGCCAACTCATGGCCCATTTGAACATGACTGAGAGAATCGATTACATCCTCTTTTTCTTTCACTAGAACAAGACTTACTTCGTTAGTAGCCTTGTCCAACACATTCAATTTTGCAAACGGTACGTTTTGAGGGCTTAGCCCTTTTTCAAAGCTTTGCAGGATGAAAACTCCTTTAACACCGTTATCGTTCGATTCCTGAAAAGATGTTTCGGCAGTTTGTTGATTTCCATCAACCATGTTTTGTCCGTTAGGGGCTGGATAAGACTTCATCGGTACATCCATATTTCCACTATTTCCGTTATCGTTCTCTTCAAGCGACATTTCCTCACGAGTGTACAAACCACCCAATGGGAACTGACGACGGAGGACAAAGACTTCCGCTATTTTCTGGATCATAGCGGAAGGCATCTTATCCCAAACGTTTTTATTGCCGTATCGGTTATTCAACTCTCCGGAATTTGCTTGAAAGTATTCCTGGAAGTCAACGAATACGGCCACAGGTCTAAACCACTTATGATGCATGACCGCATAAGCACCGAGAATCTGACCGCGTTTTTGACCGAACTCATGCCTTACGCTTCCCTCGGAAGGTATGAACTCGAAAGTATCACCTTCTCGAACCACGTTAGCGTTGGGAGGTCCTACATAGCCATCTTGTGAAGTAGCTACACGTAGAAGACCGTCCCGAGTTGTGATGAAACTTGTCACGGGACCATTTTTACTTTCGTAACGTTGGAACACGATATCGCCAAGTAAAGGATTCAATCCGAAGGTTTCACACACTTCAATAAAGTGGTTTGCCTCTTCTTGTGTCCCATTGTAACTGCTAAACTAAAATGGACAGTTTTTGCTCGATAGAACTGAACAGTTTCCAGCCACAATCCCTCCTACCAG
>NZ_JBFEGI010000016.1:0-62924 GCF_047228905.1 Sporosarcina sp. 179-K 3D1 HS | reverse complement strand
TCTTGCCAAAGGCATCGCTGGGTAGCTATGTGTGGACGGGATAAATGCTGAAAGCATCTAAGCATGAAGCCCCCCTCAAGATGAGATTTCCCATTACATTTGTAAGTAAGATCCCTCAAAGAAGATGAGGTGGATAGGTCCGGGGTGGAAGTGCGGCGACGCATGGAGCTGACGGATACTAATCGATCGAGGACTTAACCTCAAACAAAAAGGTTGCATGGCTTGTGGTAAGCAGACAATGTTGGTTTTATCCGGTTTTGAGCGAACAAAATGAATTAATTTTGAAAAACGCTTGAAATACTCATTAGACTATGGTATAATAAGTCTTGTCTTGTGGAAAATAGTCCAGTGTCGATGGCGAAGAGGTCACACCCGTTCCCATACCGAACACGGAAGTTAAGCTCTTCAGCGCCGATGGTAGTCGGGGGATTCCCCCTGTGAGAGTAGGACGTCGCTGGGCTGTCATTTCCAAATGACTACTGAGTATTAGTAATGTTATTATTCCGCAGTAGCTCAGTGGTAGAGCAATCGGCTGTTAACCGATCGGTCGTAGGTTCGAATCCTACCTGCGGAGCCAATTGGAGAGCTGTCCGAGTGGCCGAAGGAGCACGATTGGAAATCGTGTATACGCTAACCGCGTATCAAGGGTTCAAATCCCTTGCTCTCCGCCAGTTATTTTACTTATTGAATATGGCCCCTTGGTCAAGCGGTTAAGACACCGCCCTTTCACGGCGGTAACACGGGTTCGAATCCCGTAGGGGTCACCATTTATTTAAACTAGCAGTAATGCGAAGCTTATCGCAATTTTAACCCGGAGGATTAGCTCAGCTGGGAGAGCACCTGCCTTACAAGCAGGGGGTCGGCGGTTCGAGCCCGTCATCCTCCACCATTTCTTTAATAGTATTGTCGCGGGGTGGAGCAAATCGCATAACAACGAATGCGATTAACGCCGACAGCGAAGCGTAAGGCGTCCAGTATGCCGAATGCGTAGAAGTACTTTTGTCTTATGAATAATATTATCGCGGGGTGGAGCAGTGGTAGCTCGTCGGGCTCATAACCCGAAGGTCGCAGGTTCAAATCCTGCCCCCGCAACCAAACGGTCCCGTGGTGTAGCGGTTAACATGCCTGCCTGTCACGCAGGAGATCGCCGGTTCGATCCCGGTCGGGACCGCCATTTATTTTCATTACATAGATTTGAAAAGGAAAGATAACACCGATTCAAATCCAATAATTACAATGTGGCTCAGTAGCTCAGTCGGTAGAGCAAAGGACTGAAAATCCTTGTGTCGGCGGTTCGATTCCGTCCTGAGCCACCATATATTTTCACCGTGCCGGTGTAGCTCAATTGGTAGAGCAACTGACTTGTAATCAGTAGGTTGAGGGTTCAAGTCCTTTCGCCGGCACCATCTTTCTGGTGGGGTAGCGAAGTGGCTAAACGCGGCGGACTGTAAATCCGCTCCCTCCGGGTTCGGCGGTTCGAATCCGTCCCCCACCACCATTATACAGGGGCATAGTTTAACGGTAGAATAGAGGTCTCCAAAACCTTTGGTGTGGGTTCGATTCCTACTGCCCCTGCCAATATTCTAGCTATTTCTAGCCTACTTGATGGCGGTTGTGGCGAAGTGGTTAACGCATCGGATTGTGGTTCCGACATTCGAGGGTTCGATTCCCTTCAGCCGCCCCATTCATGTTGCGAGATAATTATACTATAGTGGCGATTGTGGCGAAGTGGTTAACGCATCGGATTGTGGTTCCGACATTCGAGGGTTCGATTCCCTTCAGTCGCCCCATTATTTTTTGGGGTATAGCCAAGCGGTAAGGCAACGGACTTTGACTCCGTCATTCGTTGGTTCGAATCCAGCTACCCCAGTAGTTGCGGAAGTAGTTCAGTGGTAGAATACGACCTTGCCAAGGTCGGGGTCGCGGGTTCGAATCCCGTCTTCCGCTCCACTTTTTCTACGGCGGCATAGCCAAGCGGTAAGGCACGGGTCTGCAACACCCTTACCACCGGTTCGATTCCGGTTGCCGCCTCCAGTTTTGCTTCGTAACTTAATATTATGCCCGAGTGGTGGAATGGCAGACACGTCGCACTCAAAATGCGATGCCGCGAGGCGTGCCGGTTCAAGTCCGGCCTCGGGTATCCACGAAAAAAGGTACAACTTCGGTTGTATCTTTTTTTATTGGTTCAACTGGCAGCTCGAAAGCTCGTCAATCCCTGCAAGCGCCCATAACTTTGCGTGAGCGCTCATAACTTCGCACAGGCGCTTATAACTTCCCGTGGGCGCTCATAACTTCGGAAACTTCCTTCATCTGCTCTTAACCCCCTTTCCCCTTACAGCCATGTTACATGGCCATAAACAGTGTTTAATTCCATCCACTTATCCTCTCTTCATAAAAAGATTAAAATCTTGTAAGATTTGGTTACCTGAAACGTCTACTATATAAAGGGAGGGGAGAAAATGTGATACCACATTCGATTGAGGACTGGTTTTATAAATATGAAAAAGATGTAACCAGTTTTTTGATTTACTATACTGGGACGCTGGATGTGGAGGATCTTGTCCAAGACACCTTTCTGATTGCCTTGAAGAGCATATCTGCCTTTAAAGGAGAGTCCCATCCGAAGACATGGTTAATTACCATTGCGCGCAATCAGGTACTTGATACGTATCGTAGACGAAAGCTTTGGTCGCGCCTGACCCATTTGCTTCATTTGAAAGAGGAGCCCTCGGATGAAGTGGCGGCTTGGCTGGTCCGCAATCAAGAAGCGGATGCACTGTATCAGGCTATCCGGCAGCTTTCTCGAAAGAATCGGGAAGTGGTCATTCTCCGGGGAATTTTAGAAATGTCCTCCAAAGAGGTGTCTGCCATCGTGAATCTTACGGAAAATGCAGTAAATGTCATGTTTCATCGTGCGTTGAAGAAATTAAGACAATTACTGGAAGAGGAGGAGTCGGCCCATGGAAAAAACGAACGAATTACATGAGCAACTAAACAGCCTTCCCACTTATTCGCTGCCGGATAAAAAAAAGGAAGCCATTTTGCAGAATTTAGCCGAACCGCAAAAGAAACAACAACAAAACATGCGAGTAACTCGTCTTTTCCCGTCCATTACGCTTATGGTGGTCCTATTCGTCCTTTTCTTGTTTCTGAATGAAAGTCGGACTCACTGGAATGTAGGGCAGAACCAAATGGCAGACCGAGGAGAGTTATTTTCAGCCTCGCCTTATCAGGAGTTGATCGGCGTGGAAGGGAAAATTGGAATATTAGGTCCGCGCCATTTTGTAGCCGAGGATCCGAGGAGAGTCGCTAAGTTGATGTTATTTTTCTGGGGCACGCCTCAGGAAATGGTCTCTCAACCATATAAGGTGGAAGCGATCCATGCCAATGGAGAAGAGATCACTTTATCCGAGGGGGTCCTCAGCAGTCCGTTATACGAAGAAGATGCTCATGTGTTAACGAAGTTCACTCCATTTCCCATTGAAGGAGAATGGCAATTGTCTTTCTATATTGGCGAGAAGGTATTTGAAGAGTTTACAATCGAAGTACTGCCGCCCTTTCCTAAAACGGAATCGTATACATTACTGAATTCTCCCAAAGAAATAAATCCAGGGGAAGAAACAGAATTGTATATCGAAAAATATGGCAATGGGAAACGAGAAATCACGGTTGAGTTGAGGACATCCTCGGGTAAATTAGTTTCCACTCAAACGTTTCAGCGGGATGCAGACGCACTCCATGCCCCGACTTCGAAGAAATTGCTTATCTATCAAGGAGTCATGAACTTTCCAAAAAAGGGGAAGTGGATTCTCGTGATTGACGGAGAGAAAACGAAACCGTTTAAAAATTGAAGACGCCCCTTCCGCGATGGGTAGGGGCGTCCTCCATAGGGTGGGACCGATACGAAGTTAAGTGGCAGGAAACGGTTGCGTTGCCTGTAGTCGGTTATCGGGAAGTGGTCACAATGTAAAGGGTAACAGATGATTGGTTGGTCTCCATTAAATTGGACTATAGATCCCGTACCCTATGCCTTGAAAAGGACTCTCACCTTTTCAAGGCTCAAAAATAGTCGGTGTTGTCAAATTCCAGTTCAATCGCGTAGTTTTTCGCATTTATGCGGTTCGATACTTGATGGGCATCTTTTTCCGCTTGCAATGCTTTCAGACGATATGCTTCCGGGTCGAACAGAGCGACACGATAGAAGGTCGTGTTTTCACCATAGCCGAACTGGATTGCTTCCTTTTCGGAAGAAGCCAGTTCCTTATAAAAGTTGGCTTTTGCTCGAAGTTGGGTTGCCAGTTCGATCGCCTCGACAATCGCAAGCTGTTGGCCATCGAATTCAATTGTATGGTCGATATTGGCACGGTACATGAGGCGATCGAGCACTCGGCTATCGGTACGCACTTTTTCCAGCTCCGCTTCTACAACTGGCAAGGTACGTGGCCCTGTTTCAGGTGTCTTCCCTTTCTCCACCGTTGTGAAAGCAACGCGCCTCATTTCCGCTTCCAACTCATGAATCTTCTTTTTTATTATGCTCTTTAATTTGACGGCTTCTGCCAAAGTAATTTTACTCACTGGATTTCCCCCTATACACCTTCATTTGTCAATTGTAACGGATGGAGCGTCGGAATGTATAACATACGACTGGGAGTCACCACCGCTGATGCTGGTGAACATATTAGCGCAGGAGGTGGTCAGTTCAAGTGCCTCTTCTGCATCCATTGAAGGACGAATGAAGAACACTTGAAGGGCAGCGGTTGTTTCTTGGGTCACGGATGTCCGGATTGAATCGACAAACGGGCTTCCGAACGGACTATAATCATCTTTCAGCAATACAATCCCGGATAAGGAGTTGAAGCGGCCATTCAACCCTTCATAACCCTCATCTTCCGCTCCAACCGTGGCATGGATATTTCCGACTGTCTTATCAAAGTCGTAGATGCCTACCGGAATTTCATATTGCAGGGAGAAGAAGTTATTCAAATCGACTGCGCTGTGGAACGGCTGGATATAATTCTGTTTCTTGATCCGCCGCATCAGTGCTTCGACAGAGGGACGATACCGGTTCGGATCCGCCCCGAAGGTTTTCCAGACGTTGCGCCACTCTTGGATTCCCGAATACTCGGAAAACGCTTTGTCCTCTAATTCAAAGAAAAGCTGCTCTTGAAAAAGTTGTAATCTACCTTTTAGCATTTGAGGCGATTCTGCCACCGTAATTTTGGTATAATAATTAATGCCCAATTTCAAATCGGGCATGTCGGTCAGTAATTTTTGATCCAATTTAATTATCAATGACATCACCCTTTACCTAGTTTACCAATAATCTTAGCATAAAGGAGGCGATTTAGGGTGAACGCTGTTCAACTGCAACAAGCAATCCGGACTTACGCGGCTTCCATCGGCATTGACAAAATCGGTTTTACGACCGCAGCCCCGTTCCGGGAATTAAAAAACCGGTTGAAACGGCAACAGGAATTAGGCTATCAGTCGGGATTCGAGGAAAAAGACTTGGACAAGCGGACGGAACCGGCGTTGCTCCTAGATGAGGCGGAGAGCATCATATCCATTGCCATCGCGTATCCTTCCAAAATGCAGGATTCACCGAGAGGGAAAAAAGGGGAGCGACGGGGGCTCTTTTGCCGTGCGTCTTGGGGGATGGATTACCATACAGTACTCCGGGAGAAACTTCAGCTTTTGGAGCAATTTATAAAGGAATATGTGCCTGCAGCCCAGTTGCGTTCCATGGTCGATACGGGCGAACTCGTCGATCGGGCGGTGGCAGAACGCGCGGGTATCGGCTGGTCCGGGAAAAATTGCTCCATTATTACGCCGGAATTCGGTTCCTATGTGTATCTAGGAGAAATGATTACGAACATCCCATTTGAGCCTGACACGCCGATGGAAGAGGAGTGCGGCGACTGCACCCTTTGCCTGGATGCCTGCCCTACAGGAGCCTTAATACAAGGGGGCCAATTGAATGCGCAACGCTGTATCGCATTTTTGACGCAAACGAAAACACCGATTCCCGAGGAATTCCGGCGAGAAATCGGCAACCGTTTGTACGGATGTGATACATGCCAAACTGTCTGCCCGAAGAATAAACGGAAATACAACCTGCATCAACCAGCTTTTCAACCCGATCCGGAACTGGCAAAGCCATTGCTGCAACCGTTGCTGAAACTATCGAACCGGGAATTCAAGGAGCGCTTCGGCCATGTCTCCGGCTCATGGCGCGGGAAAAACCCGATTCAGCGGAATGCTATCATCGCTTTGGCGCACTTTAAAGAAGAAGCGGCTGTACCGGATTTGATCGGCATCTTACTAGAGGATCCGCGCCCTGTCATCCGAGGAACAGCCGCATGGGCGCTCGGAGAAATCGGTTCGGCGATGGGCTATGGCGCAATAGAAAAAGCATTACAAACAGAAGAAGATGAGTCTGTCCGAAAGGAATTGGAGGCAGCCATTGAGACCTTAGAGGAAGTGTAGAGATGACTATCCATGTTGCATTATTTGAACCACTGATTCCGGCTAATACAGGGAACATTGCCCGTACTTGCGCGGGAACGGGGGCGAAACTCCATTTGATCAAACCGCTCGGCTTTTCGACAGACGACAAAATGCTGAAACGGGCGGGGCTTGATTATTGGGAATTTGTCGATATCACCTATCATGATGGGATTGATGAATTATTTGCATCTTTCCCGGATGCCGAGTTTTACTTCATTACGAAGTTTGGAATGGAACCTTATAGCTCTTTCAATTTTTCGGATGAATCCAAGGACATTTTCTTCGTTTTCGGAAAGGAGACGACCGGACTCCCCGATGAGATCATCGAGAGCCGCCCGGAGCAATGTTTGCGAATTCCGATGAATGGGAATATCCGCTCGTTGAATTTATCAAACACAGCTTCCATTCTGATTTACGAGGCGTTACGGCAGCGAGGTTTTCCGGAATTGACATAAAAAAACGGGACAGCCTAATGGCTCGTCCCGTTTTCTGCAATCATTATTTTTTAACTTTGCCCGGCTTGTCTTCATACCCGCCAGTGAAAATAGCTGACAGGAATGAGAAGCAAACGGCTATGATTAGAATAAGTGTCATTGTGTGTGCCTCCCGTTAAGTCAATTGTTCTGTAAGTATTATACCCCAAATTATATGGAATTGGTATAGCGGGGCGATAAATTTGTGACAAAGAGGGGAAGATATGAAACTTTTGACGTTTTGATGCGTAGAAAAGATAATGCAATTGATTGTGGAGGGACTGCATATGAACTATTCAACTGGCTTGAAATGGATTACAGGTATTGCGGAGGCATTCTTGGCCATCCCAATTATCGGAGGCGCGATTGTTATCGGGACAGGCTATAATGCTTTGTTTATCATGTTTATTCTGCATGCGATTACACTGTTGCTGTCCATTCGTGAGGGACAGGGGAAAGCTGCTTCGATTTTAGGATTATTCACCAGTGTCGCTAGCGTCATCCCGGTGATTGGCTGGTTTTTGCATTTGATCACAGCAGGGGCTTTATTCGTTTCCGCTATCATGTCAACCCGTAATCGTATTTGATAGGAATATTAAAACTGCCCTTCCGCAATAGAAAGCGGAAGGGCAGTTTTTCAATGTGGCAAAAAGAGCAATTGATAGGTGAACAGGACAGCGAAAATATACAGTAGGAGCGGAACTTGCTTGCCCCTACCTTTAACCACCTTCAGTAAAGGATAAGTGATGAAGCCAAGGGCGATCCCTGTCGCGATGCTGGACGTCAACGGCATGGTTAAAATGACAAGAAATGCCGGAAACGCTTCATCGAATGAATCCCAATCGATTTGCTTCACTGCCCCGATCATCAAACTTCCGACGATAATGAGTGCCGGCGCCGTGATGGCTGAAACGCCGGAGAGCGCCGAGACGACCGGGCTGAAAAAGGCTGCTCCGATAAAGAGAACTGCTACGGTTAGCGTTGTAAGCCCCGTACGCCCTCCGACAGCGACGCCGGAAGAAGACTCTATATAAGCGGACGTCGGACTTGTTCCAAACATGGAACCGACAGTAGCGGCAACGGAATCGGCCAATAGCGCATGGCGTGCCCGTGGGAGCGATTTCCCTTTCATGAGCCCGGCTTGTTTGGCAACGCCGATCATCGTACCCGTCGTATCAAATAAGGTAACAATCAAAAAAGCGAATACGACACCGTACAGTCCGTGCGAAACGACATCCCCGGCCGCTTGGACCGGATTCCAGACCAAGAGGCCTTCAGGCAAGTGAGGGAGCTTCCAAGGCGCGCCCTCGAAATGGAGTTGTTTCGTAGCAAAAGCCACGATGCCGGTAGCGATCATCCCGATGAAAATGGATCCGTAGACGTTCAACGTCATGAGAATGATGGTGACGAGCAATCCGAAAAGTGTCAGTAACACGGGAGGCGATGTCAAGTCACCGAGCCTCACCAAAGTGGCCTCATGCGGAGCGACAAGTCCGGACAATCGCAGTCCTAAGAATGCGATGAATAACCCGATTCCTGCAGTGATGCCATGCTTCAAATTTTCCGGTATGGATTCAATCAGCTTCTCACGGAACGGAGTCATGGATAGGATAATGAATAACAAACCCGCTATAAATACAGCGGAAAAAGCAGTCAAGTAATCAAGTTGGCCATCCGATGCAATGACAACTGATGTAAAATATGCGTTCAATCCCATACCAGGTGCAATGGCGATCGGATAATTGGCGAATAAGGCCATCCATAATGTCCCGATGACAGTGGCAATGATGGTAGCCAGAAAAACTTGATCGAAAGGCACTCCGGCATCCGCCAAAATGATCGGGTTGACAATGACGATATACACCATCGTTAAAAAAGTCGTCATTCCCGCCAGAATCTCTGTTTTGGCATTCGTACCGGCTTTATTTAAATGAAACAAAAGGGTATCCTCCTTAAACACGAACTTTATTGAACACATTTTAAATAATATTCGTTTTTAATGAGAAATGCAATCATTACTTTCATATAATTTTATAGTAAAAATATATAAGACTTTCGAATTGGGTTATTTTTCATAAGGAGTATAAATTGTGGTATGATGAAAAAAAGCCAACAGGGGGAATGGGAATTGTTTAGAAGCAGAAAGAATGTCGGCCAAGACGAAAGTTTAAAGCAAGAACTTGAGCAACTTAAGATGGCTTATTCCGAGAGAGAAGCAGAAGATCTAGGACGTCTGACTGAAATTAAGAATGAATTGGCTGCTGCAGTCGACCAACATGAGAAAGTGAATGCCCAGCACAACATTTTAGAACAGGCAGTGGGGCAAATAGAGAAGAAATTTACGAATGTTGGAGAATTAAGTGAACAATCATCTGAAAAATCGCTAGAGTTGAACGACCGTGGAAATTCCCTCAAGGAGAAATCCTATGTAATGGTTGCCGAAGCTACGGAAGGGACGAAAGAAGTCCATGCGACAGCAGATGTGATCAAAGAATTGGGGAATCAGATACAAGCATCCGAGACGAATATGGAAAATCTTAGCGAGCGCTCAGTTGAAATCCAATCAATTGTCGGAGTGATTGAAGACATTGCGGCCCAGACCAACCTGTTGGCCTTGAACGCATCCATCGAAGCAGCCCGGGCAGGGGAATATGGAAAAGGGTTTGCGGTCGTCGCCCAAGAAGTGAGGAAACTTGCGGAAAGCACATCCGATAGTACTGCCAACATCCAAACATTGACAACATCCTTGCGCAACGAAATTGAACAAGCTTTGGAGGCTACCCGGAAAAGTGCAGAACTTGTGGAAAAAGGAGTCGCCGTCAGTTTGGCAACAGCCTCCAAAATTGAGACAATCCTCAGCACGATTGAAGAAAGTCAAGGGGATATCGGCTCCATTCAGGAAATGATCGAAGACCAAAAACAGCTCTCCGAAAAAGTGAAACAGGAACTCCTGGGAGCCAATGAATTATTTGCACAGGCGCATGAATTGATCATGCAGCATATTGAGGACGCAAAAGAAGTGGATGAGCGTTTGGAAAGCGGCATCCGCCAATTGAAACGTTGAATACTTAACGAAAAAGCATGGGCTCCCATCAATTGGGGCCCATGCTTTTTCTGTTGTGTTCACAACTACTCATATTCAGTCCAACTCCACCGTCGTTAATTCGCCGGTAAAAGGATGGACAAAAGATAGCTTCGTTGCCGTGAGTCGATAATTCCCATCCGGCGTTTCACTACCGTCATACAATGTGTCCCCTTTGACCGGATGCCCGATATGGGACAGATGGACACGGATTTGATGGGTTCTTCCCGTTTCCAGTTCCGCTTCGACGAAAGTGGAATCGGCGGTGCGCCGAATGACACGGAAATGGGTCGTGGCGGATTGGCCGGACGGGGACACCCGGCGCTTCGATGGATGATGGCGATCCCGTCCGATCGGGTAATGGATGGATCCTCTCGGCCTTCTCATCTCACCATCTACCTCTGCTACATACATACGTGTGATCTGGCCTTGCTCCAGCAAGCGATCAAACAGCGCCTTGGCGATCGGATGCTTGGCAACGAGAATGAGCCCAGACGTCCCTTTGTCGAGCCGATGAACATGCTCTGCGTAATCGCCTCCTTGCTCACGAACATAAGCGATCACTTGATTCATGAAAGTGCCCTTCTCCCCGGGCGTTGCCGGGTGGGTTGCGATGCCTGCGGGCTTTACGGCAGCGAGGATGTGTTCATCTTCATAGATGACGTCCAAATGGTCCGCATGGTCTGACTCATATGTGGACGGCGCATGGGGAAACTCGAACGTCAGCCGGGTTCCGGTCGGCAGAGGGGAGCGCCAATCAAGCGGCTCCCCCTCGACATCCTTCACGCCTTTTTCCATCCGCAACTCATGTACCGTCTTTTTCCCGGCCTGCCAGCGTTCCCGCAATAATTGCTCCACCGTCATATCATTTTCTTTCGTTGTGTAATGAAAAATGGACACTCCATTAACTCCTTATTTACCTTCAAATTCGTTGAAGAACATTCGGATGTTCTCATCGGGTTGTGCACCGCTCATCCGGCCGACCTCTTTCCCGTCACGGAAATGGACGAGTGTCGGCCAGCTTTCGATGCCATATCTTTCTTTGGCAGCGTCATAAAACTCCAGCATATTGTATTGATAGACATGTACATCCATCTCATCCGCGATCGGCATCATTCTCGGTGTCATTTCCATGCAGTATTGGCATTCCGGGCTAAAGAAATAGGCAGTCACGGGTTCACCGGAATCCACTTTTTCAAAAAGATCTTCCGGCATGATGATATTTTTGTAATTCTCATTGCCAATCAAGGCGATCGTCGATTTATCCAACTGATCCGTGCCATATGGATTGTCTTTCAACTTCACTTCGTTCGACTTGTTTGAAAGAACAACGATGAGTATAAAGATGGCAATGACGACGCCACCAATCAATAGTAATTTTTTCACTTCACTTGGACTCCTTCTGCCATTTCAAGAGGAAAAGGCTGGTAATTAAAATAATGAGAAATGCGATCAGTGCCAGGAATGGGATGGTAATAAAGCCGAAGTAGTTAATATATTGACCAGTACACGGTACATTCCCACATGTCGGGGCGCTATCCCGCAAGAAGGTCAATTTCTGGATACCGTAGTGATACAAAGAAATACTTCCGCCAACCAATGCAAAGACGGCGGTAGTCAACGCAATCCGCGCATTTTTCTGATAGAGCGCGATGCCGGCGATCAAAACGATCGGATACATGAGAATCCGTTGATACCAGCATAGTTCACAAGGTTCATACCCACGAACTTCAGAGAAGTATAATGAGCCGAGGGTTGCCGTCAAGGCGGTTATACAAATTAATATCAGGCCATTTTCCAGCCGTTTCTGCATAGGTTCCACTCCAATTCTAAGATTACATTTAAATTATATGTCGTGCATGGAGACAAGTAAAATATTATTAACCGCCCGTCCTGTACTATATAATGAAATGAGAACAGATAAAAGAGGTGATCCAGATGAGTGAGGAATTCGATTTATCATCATTTGAAGTCAGCATGGTCATCCGCCAAATGGAAGCGGATGATATTGAAAAGATATTGGCGATGCAGGAAGAATGCTTCCCAGGGATGGACCCGTGGGAAGAGGGTCATTTGAAGAGCCATTTGGCGATGTTTCCGGAAGGGCAGTTCGTCGCGGAACTCGACGGGGAAATCATCGGTTCCTGCTCCAGTTTGATCATCAACTTCGACGAGTATGACGACCGTCATACGTGGGATGATGTGACGGACGAGGGATACATTACAAACCATAATCCGGACGGCTACAATCTGTATGGCATCGAAGTGATGGTCCACCCAGCCTACCGTCGGATGAAAGTGGGTCAACGGTTGTACGAGGCGAGGAAAGAACTCGCGCGTCAGCTGAATCTCAAATCTATCATTATCGGCGGCCGGATACCGAACTACCACAAATATGCTGCTGAGATGTCGCCACGCGAATATGTGGATGCGGTCTCCCGCCATAAGATATACGACCCTGTCCTGACGTTCCAATTGATGAACGATTTCACGCTCATGCGGGTGAATCCAAACTATTTACCGGATGATAAAGCCTCGAAAAAGTATGCCACGTTGATGGAATGGAATAACGTCGATTATAAACCGTTGACGAAGCGCCATTTTAAGACAAGTTATCCGGTGCGGATTTGTGTCGTTCAATATTTGATGAGGAAGATCTCTTCGTTTGATGAAATGGCTCATCAATGCGAGTATTTCGTAGACGTGGCTTCGGATGCCAATTCGGATTTCGTCGTCTTCCCGGAAATTTTCACAACCCAGCTTATGTCCTTTTTGGATGAGCCATCTCCGAGCCAGGCGGTCCGGAAAATGACAGAGTTCACTCCACAGTATATCGAACTCTTCACTAGTCTCGCGGTCCGTTACAATGTGAATATTATCGGTGGTTCCCATTTTGTCGAAGAAGAGGATGAAGAGATTTACAACATCGCGTATTTATTCAGAAGAGACGGTTCAATTGAAAAGCAATATAAAATCCATATTACGCCGAACGAACGGAAATGGTGGGGGATCAGCGCAGGGGATTCGGTCCGTGTGTTCGATACCGACTGTGGGAAAATCGCTATCCAGATTTGCTATGATATCGAATTTCCGGAACTGGCGCGCATCGCGACCGACATGGGGGCGAATATCATCTTCACTCCGTTCTGTACGGAAGACCGACAAGGGTATTTACGGGTCCGCTACTGCGCCCAAGCACGGGCGGTGGAAAATCAAATCTACACCGTTATATCTGGGACAGTCGGGAACTTGCCGCAAACGGAAAACATGGATATCCAATACGCTCAATCTGCTATTTTCGCTCCATCCGATTTCGAATTCGCCCGGGACGGCATCGTCGGAGAGACTAACGCCAATCTGGAAATGGTGCTGATCGGTGATGTGGACCTTGAAATTTTGCGACGCCAACGTCAAGACGGAACTGTAAAACAGCTCAAAGACCGGCGTCATGACGTGTATCATATTGAGTATAAAAAACAGTGATTCCTATTCTAACCAAAAAAGCAGCCTCCTTCATGGGGACTGCTTTTCTGATGGGTTGCTAAGCTCAACGCCTTCGGGCTCGATATGAACCATGATTACGCAGAACGGTTTTTCCTTGAGGATTTTCCGTTCGATATCTTCTGTAATCCGGTGGCTCTCGATGACATTTAGCATCGGATTTACGGTGACTGTCAAATCCACGAACATCAAATTGCCGTGCATGCGACCTTTGAATTCTTTCAACTCGATTACTCCGCGTACGTGGCGGATCAGCTCCGACATCTTTTCCACTTCTTGTTCATCAAAGCCATCCGTTAACG
This sequence comes from Sporosarcina sp. 179-K 3D1 HS, assembly GCF_047228905.1. Classification (NCBI taxonomy): domain Bacteria; kingdom Bacillati; phylum Bacillota; class Bacilli; order Caryophanales; family Caryophanaceae; genus Sporosarcina; species Sporosarcina sp. 179-K 3D1 HS. Next base: position 49,059 of record NZ_JBFEGI010000016.1, on the reverse strand, counting down.
TATACACACTCGTAATAAAAATCTGAATAGCCGTGTAGAGAATCATGATTCCGATAATGAACGCGGTAATGGCATCGATAATCGGGAATCCGATAATGGCGCCGCCAATCCCGATGGCCGTTCCAGCACTGACGAGTGCGTCTGAACGGTTATCGAACGCAGCCGCGCGAATGGCTTCACTGCCGATCCGTTCCGATAATTGCAAGTTGAAGCGATAGACCCCGAACATGACGAACGCACTGAGTAGCGCGATACCAGCAGTGAGTAGAGAAGGGGGGGCGACGACCGGCTGAGCTATGGACTTCCCTGCGTTGATCAATACTTCAATCCCGATGAATGCCATGATGAAAGCCGCGATCAAAGAGGCGACTGTCTCTGCCCGAAGATGGCCATAATGATGATTCTCATCCGGCGGCTTCTGGGAAATCCGCAAACCGATCAGAATAGCAATAGAGGCGATAATATCCGTGGTATTGTTCAAGCCATCTGCTTTCAAGGCTTCCGATGAGCCAATATAGCCCGCCACGAGTTTGACCGCACTTAATAATAAATACGTCCAAATACTAAGCCATGCCCCTCTTTCGCCTTCCCGCAGGTTTGAATAAAGATCCATCTAATAGGTACCGCCTTTCGATTGAAAGAGCGACCCCCAATTATGGAGAGTCGCCCTCTTTTCAGGATTCCACCGATAAATCTGGAAGTTCTCCGGTTTCCTCCTCAACATATTTCATCACTTCTAAATAAAGGATGTGGTGACCTTCCACATCTTTGACTGTAAACTCGTATCCTTGCTCAACGATCCTCTCTCCTTGGATCGCTTCGAAACGTTGCGTCATGAACCAGCCGCCGATCGTATCAATATCTTCCTCATCGATATCAATACCTAGGACGTCGTTGACATTTTCAATGAGCATTTTAGCATCGAGGATATAATGATCATCGCCAATGAACTGGACTTCCGGCACTTCATCCGTATCAAATTCGTCTTGGATTTCACCAACGATTTCTTCCAGGATGTCCTCAATGGTTACAAGTCCGGATGTCCCGCCGTACTCATCCATCAATACAGCCATATGAATCCGTTCGCGTTGGATTTTCAGAAGCAGGTCGCCGATTGGAATGGTTTCGATAACGCGGATAATCGGCTGCATATACTCGATAACCGGCTGATTGCCTGTCGCCGGATCTTTAATATACGCAGTCAGCAAGTTTTTCATATTGACGAGCCCGATCACATGGTCTTTATCGCCATCCGTGACTGGATAACGCGTATATTGTTCCACGCCAATTACATCAAAGACGTCTTTTAATGTCAAATCCTTTTCGATGGTCATCATTTCGGTTCGCGGCACCATGATTTCCTTGGCGATCCGATCATCAAATTCAAAGATTTTATTGACGTATTTATATTCAGCCTGATTGATTTCACCACTTTTTAAACTATCTGACAAAATCATACGAAGCTCTTCTTCCGTATGCGCGACGTCGGATTCGGAAAGCGATTTGTAACCGAACAGCCCGATGAAGGAACGGGCGGAACCGTTCATCCCTTTAATGATCGGATACATGATCCGGTAAAACAAAATGAGCGGTTTCGAAAAGGATAATGTAATCTCCTCCGCTTTCTGAATCGCAATCGTCTTCGGTGCCAATTCGCCAACCACGACATGCAGAAACGTCACAAAGGTAAAGGCAATGACGAAAGAAAGTATAGTAGCCATATTCGGAGTCAAATCGAGATAGGCGAAAATGGGAGATAAAATCAGTTTGACAGTAGGCTCACCAAGCATCCCTAGACCGAGTGCCGTAATGGTAATTCCTAATTGACAGGCGGATAAGTATTCATCCAAATTACTGATCACTTTTTTCGCATTGATCGCTTTGCGATTCCCTTCTCCGATGAGCTGATCGATCCGTGTTGTCCGTACTTTTACGATTGCAAATTCACTCGCGACAAAAAACGCGGTGAGGGCGATCAAGGCAGCAAATGCTGCCAATCGTATGGCAATTTCCAAATAAGTTTACTTTGTCCCGCACCCGAATGAGGGGTTGAACAAAGTGTACACCTCCTGTAATGGTAAAGTAGTGAGTTAAGATAATAATAATTTATTTACAAGAAAAAAACAAATGGTTTCGCTTTCAGTCATGGTGTCTAACTCCCTATTCCGGGTGGTCACCTAAGGAAATGGTTGGATTTGTGCGAAGGGGTGCAGTAGTTTGGATGGACAAGCTGAAAAATAAATTCGGCAGGTAGGGTGGAAAAGGAGCGTGGCGAGACGGGAATTGCCCTGACAGTTTTTTGGGGGGCCATGACATTTTCGGCTCGGGCCCTTCCAGTTCTAAGGATAGTCATGAGAGTTTTGGGAATTGCCCTGACGGTTTTCCGTGGCCATGACAGTTTCGGCTCGGGCCCTTACAGTTCTAAGGATAGCCATGAGAGTTTTGAGAATTGCCCTGACAGTTTTCCGGGGCCATGACAGTTTTCGGGCGGGCCTTTACAGTTCTAAAGATTGCCATGAGAGTTAGAGGAATTGCCCTGACAGTTTTCCGTGGCCATGACAGTTTTCGGGCGGGCCCTTACAGTTCTAAGGATTGCCATGAGAGTTTTGAGAATTGCCCCGACAGTTTTCCGTGGCCATGACAGTTTTTGCACGGGCCCTTACAGTTCTAAGGATAGCCATGAGAGTTCGGGGATTGCCCTGACAGTTTTCCGGGGCCATGACAGTTTCGGGTCGAGCCCTTACGGTTCATCAGATTGCCATGAGAGTTCCGGTGCGTCCTCTAAGTCTCCAGCCAAACCCCGATAGTTCACGAGCCTTAATATGTTCGGTTTTTTGCTCCGTCCGAAGCATGAGAAAAAGCGCACCTCTTTCAAGGTACGCCTTTCATATTATTCCCCCCGCTTGTATTGGGTTTCCTTCCAAGCGTTTTGTTCGTTCGGGACGCGGCTTTTGTCTTCGAAGACATTTTCCGTCTTTTGATCTTGCATCCTCAACTGATTTTTTTCGTGATGCTGTTTTTCCGGTGATTTTTCCTTTTCCATACAATGCCTCCTTCAAACTTCATGAAAGCATAGTATTTCCCGAATTACACCGCTTCACTCATAGACATGGAAAGTCATTAGTTCATGAACCATTTTCGTGACGTTGTCTAACTCCGGCGGCGTGTCGCCGTTCCAGTGAATCGTTCCATCCGGCATGTAATCTGCGGTGTATCTCTTGTTATTAAAATAAAAAGCTATAGTCCAGCCGGGTAATTGCGAATTTTCATACATCGATTTGAAGCTGAAATGTTGTAGCATAGGGAACCCCTTTCATAAGACGCAGCCTGGACGCATAAATTGAGAATAAACGATGCGAGAGGGTGCTGAATTGTTTGTCGATAAATTGAAGCAGGCCATTGAAGACGAATATCGATCATATCATTTTTATCGATCGATGTATGGCAAGACGGACGATCCGCTGTGGCAGGATTTCATTAAGCACATATATGAAGATGAAAAAAGCCATTACGAAATGTTCCAGCAACTCTATTATATGATGACAGGGACCTTTGTTCAAAATCCAAAGAAAATGCTACCGTGCTATGATTTGAAAGACTGCGCAAAACGGGCATTAGCCGATGAACTGGATGCAGTCGAAATGTATAAGGAAATGCTCCTGACAATCCCTTTCCAGCAGGCGTACAACCCGCTGTTCATTGCCATGCATGACGAAATGGAACATGCCATCCGACTTTCCACCATTTATAATGCCCTCTGAATAAAAAAAGTGAGACGCGTAGTAAACACGCATCTCATTTTTTATTTGGTAATCAGATTCTTGAATTAATCTTAAGAATGAATTTAATCCGTTAAAGAGAGAAGAACAAAAAATTCATAATACTGTTGATTTTCAAATGTATTATAGTATATAGTGTAATAGATGAATCTGTTATAAAACAGTTAGGGTGGCAAGTAAATACGTTGAGGGGTGGATATTATGCAAAACTATGTAGAAAAAGGTAAAATCCGAGTTTCCCAAGAACTGTATGATTTTGTGAATGATGAAGTGCTTCCAGGCATCGATTTGGATGGAGAGAAGTTTTGGTCTGATTTTGATGAATTGATTCATGAGTACGCTCCGGAGAACAAACAGCTATTGGAAGAGCGTACGCGTCTGCAGCAAGCGATCAGCGCTTGGCATAAGGAAAACAAAGGATCGAAGGATCTACCAAAATATAAAGCGTTTCTTGAAGAGATCGGCTATTTGGAGCCCAAGCCGGTTGACTTCAAAGTGTCCACGTCTAAAGTGGATGATGAAATTGCTATGCAAGCAGGCGCCCAACTAGTCGTCCCTGTCGACAATGCCCGCTACGCATTGAACGCAGCAAATGCCCGCTGGGGAAGCCTGTATGACGCATTGTATGGAACAGATGTAATTAGCGATGAAGAGGGGGCGGAAGCGGGAGTCCAATACAATCCGATCCGCGGCGCGAAAGTCATTAATTTTGCAAAAAACTTCCTTGATGAGTCCGTCCCGTTGGAAGAGGCTTCTCATTCGGATGTAACCAATTATGCGATTTCCGATGGTGAATTATCTGCAACCCTATCAAACGGGAAGGTTGTCGGTCTGCAAAAAACGGATCAGTTCGTCGGTTACCAAGGGACTCCTGTAGCACCGTCTGTCGTTTTGCTTGTAAACAACGGACTGCATTTGGAAATCCAAATTGACCGGAATCACTCGATCGGCAAAGACGATTCCGCCGGCGTGAAAGATGTTGTGTTGGAAGCCGCCTTGTCTACGCTCATGGACTGTGAGGATTCGATTGCTGCAGTCGATGCGGAGGATAAAGTGGGAGTATACCGCAATTGGCTTGGTCTCATGAAAGGGGATTTGGAAGCAAGCTTTGCCCGGGGAAGTAACACCATTACCCGTCGAATGAATCCGGACCGGACGTACACGTCAGCCAATGGAGAAGAACTGACATTGCCTGGCCGTTCCCTGATGTTCGTGCGGAATGTCGGTCACTTGATGACGAACAATGCCATTCTGGATCAGGATGGGAATGAAGTGCCCGAAGGAATTCTGGATGGTGTCCTTACGACATTAATTGCCAAACATAATCTCAAAGACGACGTGGAATTCAAAAACTCCAGGCACGGCTCCGTTTACATCGTTAAACCGAAAATGCACGGACCGAAAGAGGCGGCGTTTGCGAATCGACTATTCAATCGAATTGAGGATATTCTTGAACTTGAGCGTCATACTTTAAAAATCGGCTTGATGGATGAAGAGCGTCGTACGTCGCTCAATCTGAAAGCATGTATCAATGAAGTGAAAGAACGGATTGCGTTTATCAACACCGGATTCCTCGACCGGACGGGTGATGAAATTCATACGTCAATGGAAGCGGGCGTCATGATCCGCAAAAACGATATGAAATCGACGAACTGGCTCAGAGCTTACGAAGCGTCGAACGTGGCTGTCGGTCTTGATGCAGGTCTTCCAGGTCATGCACAGATCGGAAAAGGGATGTGGGCGATGCCGGATATGATGGCAGCCATGCTCGAACAGAAAATTGCACATCCGAAAGCCGGTGCGAATACGGCTTGGGTTCCCTCCCCGACGGCAGCGACGTTGCACGCCCTTCATTATCACCAAATCGAGGTGAAAGCCGTACAGGAAGGGATCGATAGCACGATCGACTATCGGGATGCTATCTTGGAAATTCCGGTGGCTCCGGAGACGAACTGGTCGTCGGAAGAAATTCAGCAAGAGCTGGATAATAACGCACAAGGGATTCTTGGGTATGTCGTCCGCTGGATTGACCAAGGTGTCGGATGTTCGAAAGTTCCGGACATCAATGACATCGGTTTGATGGAAGACCGTGCCACTTTGCGGATTTCCAGTCAGCATATTGCGAACTGGCTGCACCACGGCATCGTGTCGGAGGAGCAAGTGATGGAAACGATGAAACGCATGGCGATTGTCGTGGATAAACAAAATGCCGATGACGAGTTATATCGACCGATGGCTCCGAATTATGATGATTCCGTCGCGTTTGCAGCAGCTTGTGATCTAGTGTTCAAAGGAATCGAGCAACCGAATGGCTACACAGAACCGATCTTGCATCAACGCCGTTTGGAAGCGAAAGCGAAAATGAAAGCGGCTGTGACAGCAGGACAATAAGTAGTTTCTCTCCCGTTCAAATGCGAGCGGGAGTTTTAAAGTCCTGGCGTGTGGATAACCATCAGCCAGCATAATTACGTCTAGGCTCCGGGCGCCAGAGACTCGGGGACATAAGTCACAGCTGCTCAAGAACCGTGCCTTAATTTCTGCAAAAGACGCAGAAATTAAGGCAAATCGAGCCCTCGCTGCTCGATTGGCAAGAAGCGCCACGCCGCATCTTCGTCTTATGCCTGTCGCCTCTGAGCAGGTGCCCTGGCGCTTTTGTTCTAATTTGGCGGGGATGTTATTTTGCAATCGCCCGAGAGCGATCCAAATGCGCTGGTTCGGTCGATTAGAGGGGTTTTAATTGCCGGAGAGCGGTCGGTTTGTGCTTGTTTGGTCGTTTAAAGGGGTTTAATTGCCCGGGAGCGGTTCGTTTGTTCTGGTTTGGTCGTTTAGAGGGTCTTTAATTGCCCGGGAGCGGTCGGTTTGTGCTGTTTTGGTCGTTTAAAGGGGTTTTAATTGCCGGGGAGAGGTCGGTTTGTACTTGTTCGGTCGTTTAGAGGATCTTTAATTGCCGGGGAGAGGTCGGTTTGTGCTGGTTCGGTCATTTAAAGGGCTGTTAATTGCCCGGAATCGGTCGGTTTGTACTTGTTTGGTCGTTTAGAGGATCTTTAATTGCCGGAAAGAGGTCGATTTGCGCTGGTTTGGTCGTTTAAAGGGGTTTTAATTGTCCGGGAGCGATTCGTTTGTTCTTGTTCGGTCTTTTAAATGGGTAAATGGCGGGAACCGTCCTGAAAATCAGTAATGGATTTTCAGAACGGTTCTTTTTTTGATGCCTCAAAATGTTTACCAGACGAATGGGATAGGAAGACTAAAGAATGAGTGACATACAAAGGAGGAAATTCACATGAAAACTGCAAACGAAACGGCCCTGAAAATACTTGATGAAAGCCATATCGGCACAATGGCGACCGTACAACAGAACAAGCCGCATAGCCGGTATATGACATTTTTCAATGACGGATTCACCTTGTACACCGCCACCTCCAAGCGGACGGAAAAAGTGGAGGAACTGGAGCAAAACCCACATACTCATATTTTAATCGGGTATGAGGGAAAGGGGTTTGGTGATGCTTTCCTGGAAATCATGGGCACGGCGGAAGTTTCGCAAGACGATAACATGATTGATAAAGTATGGAACAAATATATGAAGCCGTGGTTTAAAGGGCCGGACGATCCGGACCTGGTCATCTTGAAAATCACTCCGCAAGCGATTCGGGTGATGAATAAAAAAGGAGAGCCGCCCCAAGAAGTCCAAATTTGATAGGTAATAAAAACGAGAATTTCGGAACAATCCTGAATTTCTCGTTTTTTTTGTTTAGTTACTATTGAGCTCTATCGCTAACAGGTTTTTAAAATAATCCGCTGCGATTTTCATACGTGCGCCATACCAGAACATTTCTCCATCAACACAGATCACTTTCGATCCGGGGCAAATTTGTTGGAACTCGGCGAGATGCTTGTCCCGGAACGGATAAGGTTCCGAAGCGAGGAAGATGAAATCGAGATCCGCCTCCCGGAAATCCTCTTCGGTCACTGCTGGATATCTGCCTTCCTTTACGGTGAACGGAACCGAGAAGCCGAGATGGCTCAGGACGGATTCAATGTATGTGTCTTTGCCCACTGTCATGTAAGGTTTTTTCCATATGACATAAGCCACTCGCTGACCAGACACAGTCGGCATTGATTGGAAAGAGGTTTGAATTTCCCGAATGAGAAGACCCGCTTCGGTTTCACGTTCTGTCAACTCTCCCATCGACTGGATCATGCGATAAGCATCCGGAATCGACTGGACTTCCGCGACGTAGACCGGGTAGTGCGGTTCCAAGGCGGCCACCATGTCGGCAGTGTTTTCCTCTTTCTCGACGATGATCAAATCCGGTTGGAGAGCATGGATTTTCTCAATGTCCATTTCTTTCGTTCCACCTACGATTGGAACTTGTTTCACTTCATTTTCAGGAAAGATGCAATATCGTGTCCTACCTACTATCCGATCGCCTAATTGGAAGGCGAATAATGTTTCCGTAATGCCCGGACATAAGGAAATAATCCGTTGCGGCGGAAATTTCAATGTCATTCTTCGATTGAGATGATCGATAAATTCTCTCTCCAACTTCATTCCTCCCTATAATTACTGGTAGTCCATTGAGCGTACCATTCCCTCCTACTTTTGGAAACTTGAAATGGAAAGGCTGGGGAACAGGCATCGAGGAATAGTCGGGGGAAAGCGAGAATAAATTCACCATGGAAACTGTAGATAGGGATTCTTGCCAATGAATATAGTAGGAGTGTATGAACAATGAACGTGGAAAGGGGTATTGGATCTTTTAACAGCACGTTGGGAATGAAAAATTACAACGAATAGGGAGATGTGGAAAGATGGAGTCGATCAATGTAAATGAGATTGCACTGGTTCCTTCATGGCATGAGGGGAGGCCGGAGGCGAAATGGGCGAGTTGTTTACCATTTACCCCGATGTTTCCAACATGGTCAGGAATTGAAACTAAAAATTCATCAATCGTGTATTTCGAAATAGAAGCAGGCAATCAGTTAGGCGAACATTCCGACAGCGTAGAAGAGTTACTGCTTGTATTGGATGGGGATATAGAAGTGACAATAGCAGAAGAAACCGCACAAGCTCCCAAAGGGACAATAATTGTCATCCCGGCAATGGTTCCCCATAAAGTTCGAAACATGGGAGGAAGCACGGCTAAATGTATTGGTTTTTTCCCGACGAAGGATGTGGGAAATGTGTTTACGGACACTGTCCAACCTTTTGGATTGAGTGTTTTTCCTCCTGAACAGCCGTAAATTAAGGTGTCCGGTTCCGAAACATTTGTTTTTGGAACCGGACACTTTTTTTCAAGCCGTGTTACTGTCATGGCAAATGCCCGAACTGTAAGGGCAATCGGGTAAACTGTCATGTCCCGAACGAAAACTGTCAGGGGGCCGTGTAACTCTAATGGCAAACTCCCGAACTCTCATGGCAATCTGAAGAACTGTCAGGGCTCGACCTAAAACTGTCATGTCGCCGGATAACTGTCACAGCAACTGATCCAACTGTAATAGTTTCACTCAAAAACTCCGATGGCACAAATCAAATTTCCGCTTAGATCCGCCAATCCCCGCTCTCACTAATAATGAAAACCCGGTCGAGGCACCTAATCTTTTTCCGTTTGGACAGGTTCTGCTATAATTGGAACGATATGAATGAAAAAAGGTGAAGCGAATGAATTTTATATGGACATTAGTATTCATGGCTTTTATTGGGGCACTGATCGGCGGCTTTACAAATCACCTGGCCATTAAAATGTTATTCCGACCGCATGAGGCAAAGTATATCGGACAGTGGCGCTTGCCGTTCACGCCTGGCCTTATTCCAAAACGTCGGGATGAATTGGCGAGGCAGCTGGGGAAAACGGTGACGAATTATTTATTAACACCGGATACATTCCGAAAGAAATTATTGACCCCGGAGATGGAGCGGAAAACGGAGCAGTTTCTCCAACGAAAATTGGAGGAGCATGTTCTTCATTCGGACCGGACGATCCACGATTGGCTACGGTTAGCGGGAGCGGAAGGGCTTGTCGGGGAAACTGAGCAAAAAGTGCTGACGGTTGTTGATGAGCAATTAACAGCGGTTCGGACCAAATTGACTTCGGGCTCCCTAGAGGAAGTAATGCCTGTGGAATGGCAGAAGCAAGTGGAACAAAAAATTGACCCCGTGACAACCCATATTTTAGATCGTGCCGGCCATTTCATTGATTCGCCGGAAGGCAAGCAGGTATTTCAGCAATTGATCGATGATTTCCTGGCTACGAAGGGAACGATCGGCAGTATGGTGAACATGTTCTTCGGCGATTCGGACAAGCTGGTCGTGAAGGTTCAGCGGGAGGCTTTGAAATTTGTCGCGGCCCCTGGGACGTACGATTTATTATCTAACTTGATCCACAAAGAATGGACCCAAATACAAAAGCGTCCTGTCGAGGAACTGGTTGGTGGGTTCGATTGGGATGGATTGTTTGCCTCCATCAAAGCATATATTATAAAGGAACTGGATTTGGAGGCACGGCTGGATAAAACCATTCACGACTATTGGTCGAATGGTGCGGCTTGGATAGCTGAGCATATCACACCGCAACTTGTCGACTTTGCTTTTACACAAGCGGAAGCCCAATTGGAAATTTCGCTAGGCAAATTAAAACTCGATGAGATTGTAAAAGAGCAAGTAGATACATTCCCAGTCTCCGTACTGGAAGATTTAGTTCTTGGCATTTCGCGGAGAGAATTTAAAATGATCACAGTTCTTGGGGCATTGCTCGGCGGTGTAATCGGAATCGTCCAAGGGTTAATCGTCTTTTTTACTGATTTAAGTTAAGCCTCCGGCGGATGTCACGGATTTTGAGGGGAGTTAAGGAAGGCAACCTAGGAGCGCCGCATCGTGCGGCAACGGTTGCATGACCGGCATCCTGTCGGCCTCAAGCGCAATTCAAAATCCGGACTCAATTACGCCGAGGCGTAATCAATTATAGAGGGGATATGAAAACATGGCAGTGAATATTTATGATGATGTAAACAGGTTAGAAGCGACACTTCGACAAACAACGGAATTCCAAGAAGTGAAATATGCGATTGAGGCAGTGAAGGCGGACAACACCGCGTTGGAACTGTTTAAAAGTTTCCGGAAAATCCAGATGACGTTGCAGGAAAAGCAGATGCAAGGAGTAGAGATTGTCCAAGAAGAATTGGAATACGCGCAAAAAACAGCGCAGCTCGCCCAGCAAAATCCGAAAATCATGGCGATGCTCGAAGCGGAAATGAAATTGAGTGGACTTATTGAAGAAATCAATCGCGTTCTGATGAAACCTGTGCAAAGTTTATACGAATCCATTAGCTAAACCGGCCCCGGCCGGTTTTTTTCGAATGGTTTTCCTGATACAATGAACAATCATGGGAATCATCATAGAAAGTTGGTACAAGACCATGCAGAAAATCATGTTAACCGAGACATTTCCACAAGATTGGGTCCGGATGTTCATCCATTTGGCCAATCTGTTTTTTGAACAGTCCACCATTATTGAGGAAGAAAGTGAAGAGGCGATCCGCGTGGCGTTCTCCTTGGATCTTCAAGATGGGGTGTATGTCGGAAAAGCGCATCTTTCATGGAATGGAAACGAGTATTCGTCCTCTTTCTCCGAGAGAGAAGATGCAGGGGATTCGAAGAATAAAAGCCGTCAATTAAAGCGAATCTATTCGCATCTACTTTTAGAAGCTTTGGAACAGGCAACCGGCATGCAGCAAGCTTGGGGCATCTTGACCGGAATCCGCCCGACGAAGCTGTATCATAAATATCGTAGGCAAGGCATGTCTTCCGAAGAGGCCCGACGATTATTGCTGGAACGCCACCGGATTTCAGAGGAAAAGAGCGAACTCCTCGCCATCATTGCTGATGTGCAATTAAAATCCATCCCCGACCTGTACGAATTAAAAGACGGAGTGAGCATTTATATCGGCATCCCTTTTTGCCCGACGAAATGTGCGTACTGTACGTTTCCCGCGTATGCCATCCGCCGGAAAAATGGGCGGGTCGAGAGTTTTCTCGATGCGCTGCATGAAGAAATCCAGGAGATGGGGAAATGGCTGACTGCCCGTAATATGGATATCACAACGATCTATTTCGGAGGCGGCACGCCAACGAGTATCGAAGCAGATGAGATGGATGCTTTGTATCAAACGATGTATGATTCATTTCCTAATATGGAAAAGGTCCGTGAAATTACGGTGGAAGCGGGAAGACCGGATACGATCACTCCAGAGAAGATCGAAGTGCTGAAAAAATGGGGGATCGACCGGATCAGTGTCAATCCACAGTCCTACACGGATGAAACATTGAAGGCGATCGGACGCCACCACACCGTCCAAGAAACGATCGACAAGTTTTGGCTGTCCCGCAACATGGGAATGAAAAATATCAATATGGATCTCATCATCGGTTTGCCGAATGAAGGGATCGAAGAATTCCGCCATTCGCTGGATGAGACGGCGAAAATGCAGCCTGAATCATTGACCATCCACACGCTGTCCTTCAAGCGGGCTTCCGAGATGACGCGCAATAAAGAGAAATATCAAGTGGCAGATCGGACAACAGTGGAACAGATGATGCACTTGGGTGAACAATGGACCGCGGAAAATGGTTATGTCCCATATTATTTATATCGGCAGAAAAATATTTTAGGCAACTTGGAAAATGTCGGATATGCAAAGCCGGGAGAAGAAAGTCTGTACAATATCATCATCATGGAAGAGGTCCAGACGATCATCGGTATCGGTTGCGGCGCTTCCAGCAAGTTCATCGACCGGGAAACTGGGAAGATCACGCAATTTTATAACCCGAAAGATCCTGCGGCATATAGCTTGGCATACGCAGAGTCAATCGACAAAAAGCTGGCCCATTTGGATGCCATATTTCCAGAAGCGGTGAATAAATCCTGATCCCAAAATGGGGTCAGGATTTTGCTCATATACAGATAAGTCTCACGGCGAAAACGGATTTGAAATAAAGGGTTTTTCCACTCGTTATCGAAAGAGTTATAGAATATATTATTGAATGAGTATTCATTCACAATAGGGGAGTGGTTTAGGTGTATAAAACAATTGAGTTGTTAAAAAACGGACAACTGGCTTACCTGACGTTGAATCGGCCGGATCAAATGAATGCCATCAATCAGGTGATGATGAAGGAATTGGCGGAGGCCTTTGAATCGCTGAAGAACGATATGACTGTCCAAGTGGTTGTGATTTATGGAGCGGGCCGGATGTTTTCAGCCGGAGGGGATATTCAAGCGATGCTGAAACCGGAAGGCATTGATATGAAAGATGTCATGAACGACTTATCCCGATTGGCAAAGGCCCTTTACACATTGCCACAGATTACAATCGCCGCGGTCGGAGGAGCTGCCGCGGGATTGGGTTTCAGTCTGGTGTTAGGCTGTGACCGCATCGTTGCGGAGGACTCAAGCAAGCTGGCTATGAATTTTATCGGAATCGGGCTCGTTCCGGATGGGGCAGGGCATTTCTTCTTGAAGGAAAGGCTCGGAGTCTCCAAAGCTAAACAACTGATTTGGTCGGGGGAAGTGCTGAATGCGGAAACTGCCTTGGAAAAAGGCTTGGTCGATGAAGTTGTGCCGGCTGGCCAAGCAAGAGACGCGGCCGATAAAATTGCCCATCAACTCCTAACCAAGCCAATCAGAGCAATGATCGCTTCGAAGCATATTCTGCATTCACAGAAAGTGGAAGAGCTCGACTGCGTATTGGAAATGGAAAGTGAGACGCAAATGAAAATGAGACAGACGGAGGAGCATCAAGAAGGCATACGAGCCTTCCTGGAAAAGCGACTGCCAAATTTTACAAAGGTCAAATGATTGGAACATAAGCGAAATCATTAGTATTCTATCGGAAAGCCTAGTTTTATAAGAATGAACTTCAGACTATTTCAAATGTTTTAACAGCAATTGAAATGGGTACTAAAGATGAGGGTCTATTTTTAAAAAGGGGGACTTCCGATGGGAAGTATTTGTATCGATGTTAATTTCAAGTCCTATCTGCAGGAGCATAAACAAGAATTCGAAAAAGTACTGCGAGAAGAAGCGAGCAATGTCCGGGATAGTCTCAACCATATACTAGAGGTCGGGAATATTGATTTAATTAATAATGCCCATCTGCTCTCCTTCTATGTAATTGATGGTAAGGAACAAGAGCTCCGAATGTTTGCCAAGCAGGAGGGGATTGCTTGGGCCACTCATTCCATCCCGCTATCCTTTAAGCTGGAATGGGTGCAGGCCATCCGAAGAACGCTCTGGTACTTTGTCGAACGCTATTCCAAGTCGAATGAAATGTGTGAATTCTTCGAGGCTGAAAAGCAGATCAATAACGGCATCGATCAGTTTTTGAATGCGTTCTTCATCAATTATTCGATGTATAAAGACGAACTGATTTTAGCGCAGCGGCAACTTGTGGAGGCGTTGTCGGTTCCGATTATACCGATTACACCGAGCATCTGTATCCTGCCCCTTATTGGGACGGTCGACTCGTTCCGGACTGACATCTTGGAAGAGAAGGTGCTAGCGGAGATCGGACGGCTCCATATCCAAACATTAATTATCGATTTATCAGGAATTGTCGATATGGAAGATTATGTGATCGACCATTTGATGCGGATTATTTCAGGAACTTCTCTCATGGGATGCCGCACCGTCATCACCGGTTTGCGAGGCGACCTCGTGCGAAGGATTGTGGGGATGGGTGTGACATTCGATGAACATACGAAGACATTGGGCACCTTACAGCAAGCGCTCAAACAATATTTGAATTTATAATGAAAAGAACTCACTCCGTCTCAGACGAAGTGGGTTCTTTTGTTTTGTATTTATCGACCATATCCCGCCATGCAAAATAACCTTCTTCCACAGCGCGGACCAAGAGTTCAGCAGTTGCCAAATTGGTCGCAAGTGGAATCCCATACACATCACAAAGCCGCAACAACGCACTCACATCTGGTTCATGAGGCTGGGCGGTCAATGGGTCGCGGAAAAATAGGATTAAATCCAATTCGCCGGTTGCCACCATTGCACCGATTTGTTGGTCGCCCCCGAGAGGACCTGACTGGAGCCGATGGACGGGGAGATTCGTTTCAGCGATGATCCTTTTTCCCGTCGTTCCTGTCGCGTACAACGTATGTTGCGAAAAAATGTGTTCATAGGCAATGACAAAATTGACCATCTCATCTTTTTTCTGATCATGGGCGATTAAAGCAATCTCCACTTTCATCCCTCCGAATGAGTACTCCCTCGCGCGATGTTAGGAATGAAACAATAGCAATTTACCTGCAGGAGACGCCAAACGATGTGTGACCTCTGTCAAATTTTTCTCCTCCAGCATGGCGCTCCCCTTTTCCTTTGCTTCCTCATCGGTCGCTGCTGTGAATGTTTCTTCTGTGATAAGCTTCCCTGTTTGCTCATAAGCCGTTAGTTTATAGGTTCTCACAATACTCACCCCTTTAATCATGTGCCTTCATTATACTATTAAAACTGGAAAGTGAATAGCGATTCATGGGAGGAAATCGAAAATTCATTTATTTTGACATAGTCATTATAAAGCAATCGATTTTATTAGGAATGCGAAAGACCTCTGTTAAAGGGATCTTGCTATTTCATATTGAGTGATTATTGCCCTGACAGAATTGCCGGACCCTGACAGTTTATGCTGGAGCCATGACAGTTCGGGAGATTGTCCTTACAGTTTGAGGAATTACCTTGACAGAATTGCCGGGCCCTGACAGTTTCTACCGGAGCCATGACAGTTCGGGGGATTGTCCTTACAGTTTGAGGAATTGCCCAGACAGAATTGCCGGGCCCTGACAGTTTATGCCGGAGCCCTGACAGTTCGGGGGATTGTCCTTACAGTTTAGGAAATTGGCCTGACAGTTGCAGCGGCGTCTTTACAGTTCCATAAATTGTCGGACAAACAGTTTTCCAAAGCACTAGATCTTGGAAAATTAAAAGTAAAGCAAGCTTGACATTCGCTGTAAAAGTAAAGTATCCTTTACGTAAAGGAACCTTTACGTGTTGAGGGGGGAAGATCAAACTGAATAATTTAATTAAAGATAAACGGATGGAGAAAGGGTGGACGCAAGACGAGCTTGCCGAAAAGTTGAACGTTTCCAGGCAGACGATCATTTCATTGGAAAAAGGGAGATATAACCCATCATTGACGCTCGCATTCAAGATTGCCAAAGTGTTTCAGAGTTCAATAGAAGATATTTTTATTCCGGGGGAGGGGTAAGGATGAACGAAAGTTTTGACATTTGGTCGTTCATGGCAGGCTTGCCACTAGGTTTGTTGATCGCTTCCATTGTCATGTTCATCAGCTGGAGAAAAGGGAAGAAGGAACGGCGGTTCGACGAGAGGTATACGCGAATTCACGAACAGGCACGGTCCTTTTCGTGGCGAGTGACGACTGTGACCATTCTCATTGTTTGGGGAATTATTATCGCTGTCGAGGGGCCGCGGCTTGCATTTTTCTTGATGAGCGGGCTTTGGGTCGTTCATATGTTGTCTTATGCGATCGGAGCGGCACTTGCCGGCCGAAAGAATTAATTATTTGAAACTTCAACTATTCAGGCCCGTATAGAGTAATAGGCTGTTAGAGAAAGGAGCAACACGATGACATTACAACTCCAAAACGTAACGAAGCGGTTTGGCAATTTCACTGCTGTCCATAATTTGAATTTATCGGTGGAACAAGGGACGATGTATGGCTTTCTGGGGGCAAATGGGGCAGGGAAAACAACGACATTCCGGATGATCCTCGGTTTATTGAATCCGAATGAGGGCAAGATCACTTGGAATGGAGGGCGGATCAGCTATGCAACGAGCGCGGAAATTGGCTATCTTCCCGAGGAGCGCGGGTTATATCCGAAGATGAAGGTGGAAGATCAGCTGCTATTCTTGGCCCAATTGCGCGGCATGTCCAAAACGGCAGCAAAAGCCGAGATGAAAAAATGGCTGGACCGGATGGAAATTAACCATTATGCCAAAAAACGGGTGGAAGAGCTGTCCAAAGGGAACCAGCAGAAGATTCAGGTAATCGCTTCGCTCATCCATCAACCGAAATTATTGATACTGGATGAACCGTTTTCAGGTCTTGACCCGGTAAATGTCGAGATGTTGAAAAGTGCCATCCTCGATTTCCGCAATCAAGGTGCGACCATTTTGTTTTCGAGTCACCGGATGGATCATGTCGAAGAGCTTTGCGAACAATTGAGCATTATTCACCATGGCAATCAAATCGTCAGTGGTACATTGCGCGATGTGAAACGTTCCTTCGGCAAACAGAATGTCCGCATTAAATCAGACTTTGACTTATCCGCCCTGGATGCTGTCCCCGGCGTGACATCCGTCCACAAGTCGATTGAAGGGGCCGTCTACCAAGTAGAATCAGAGGCGATCGCCGAGAAGCTATTGACAGCCGCCATGCAATCGGGACCAATCCGGCATTTCGCCATCGAGGAACCATCATTACAAGATATTTTCATCGAAAAGGTGGGGAACGAGCATGCGTGAATTTTGGATCATTTTCAAGCAAGCATTTGTTACGAAAGCGAAGACCAAGTCCTTCATCATCACGACGGCCATCATGATTGCTGCCATCTTCCTGCTGGCGAACTTGTCAAAAATCATCGATACGGTCCAGGATATCACTGGCGAAGATTCGCAGAATACTCTCCAAGTGATTGATACAAGCGGCATACTCGTGGAGCCATTGCAATTGCAATTAAGCGAAAACGACACGGGGGTTACAGTGGAACCGTCCACTGAGACGGAAGAAACACTCCAGGCGAAAGTGAAGGCCGGTGAGTTGGATTCATTCTTGGTGCTTTCCTTGGATGATTCGAACACCATCCAAGCGAAATATACAACGATGAGTGCACTTGATTTTAGTCTGCCACGGACGATGCAAGATGCGTTGCAGTCCATTCAGACGCAAATGAAAGCGGAAGACTTGTCGCTGACAGGCGAACAAGTCCAAATGTTGTTTGCCCCAATCCAATTCGAGCAGCAAAATATTTCACCGTCCGCCAAGTCGGAAGAAGAGATCGATCAAGCGCGGATGCTTGTCTATGTCTTAATGTTTGTCATTTATTTCGCTGTCATCCTGTATTCCAGTATGATTGCGACGGAAGTGGCGACGGAGAAATCTTCCCGTGTCATGGAGATCCTCATATCCAGTGTATCTCCCGTCAAGCATATGTTTGCTAAAGTGCTCGGTATCGGGTCGCTCGGACTTCTCCAAATCGTTTTCTATGGGGTGGCCGGTTTTGTTGCGATGAAAACGTCTGCGACGGGCGAACCGGGAGGGCTTTCGGGAATCTTCAGTCTATCAGGAATCGATACAGGCACACTCATCTATGCGATTGTGTTCTTCATTTTAGGCTATTTCTTGTACGCCACGCTGGCAGCTCTTCTCGGCTCATTGGTCAGCCGGACGGAAGATGTCCAACAAGTCATCACGCCGATGACGATGCTGATTGTGGCGGCTTTCATCATTGCGGCAACAGGTCTGGGCAATCCGGAAATGACCTATTTGAAATATGTTTCGTTCTTCCCGTTTTTTGCACCGCTCGTCATGTTTTTACGGGTCGGCATGCTAGAACTACCGTTATGGGAACCCCTTTTGTCAATCGCGATCATGCTCATCACGATTTTCTTCCTAGGCTGGTTTGGGGCGCGCGTGTATCGGGGCGGGGTCCTCATGTACGGCCCATCCCGCTCCTTGAAGGATATACGGAAAGCAATCCAGCTGGGGAAAGAATAGGGGAAGGGGGCTGTCCGGAAAACCGGGCAGCTTTTTTTCAGTGAAGAATGGGGGTCCTCCGGAGTTATGATCGCATCTCGTGAACTATGAGCGTTCCTCCGGAGTTATGATCGCTTCCCCTGGAGTTATGATCACTTGATCTGGGCTATTGTGTAAATCCATACGCCAACCCCTCAAAAATATGGTAGAATTAAGAACAGATATTCGTCACCGGAGGAGGGGTTGGATTGCCAGACATTCGTTTTATTCATACGGCCGATCTTCACTTGGATAGTCCTTTTAAAGGGCTTGCCGGCTTATCGGCGGAACATCTACAGACCGTGCGCGAGTCCACGTTTTCCGCGTATCAGAATCTCGTGAAGCATGCGGTTGAGACGAAACCCGATTTCCTCCTGATTGTCGGGGATGTGTACGATGGAGAGGATCGAAGTTTACGGGCGCAGGTGAAATTCCAAGAAGGTCTGTCGAAATTGGAGGCGGCGGGCATTCCGGTGTTCATTTGTCATGGTAATCATGACCATTTGGACGGGAAGTGGACACGGTTCGAGTTGCCGTCGAATGTGTATGTGTTCGATGAAGAAGTGTCAGCAGTCCCTCTAAGAATCAAAGGCCAGGATATTATCATCCATGGGTTCAGCTATAAGGAGCGGCATGTCCGGGAACCGGTGATCAATCGGTACCCAGTCGCAGAGAATCGAGATGCACTCCATATCGGGATGCTTCATGGAAGCGTGGCCGGAGATGAAACGCATGCGGTGTACGCTCCATTCACCAAAGAAGCATTGTTGTCGAAGCAATATGATTATTGGGCACTGGGCCATATCCATCTTCGGCAGCAATTACATCATCACCCGCCAATCGTCTACCCAGGGAATTTGCAAGGCCGGCATCGCAAAGAGTCCGGTCTGAAAGGGTTTTACGAAGTGACACTTTCCAAGGCGGAGTCCACTATCACCTTTGTACCCGCTTCTGCTCTCGTCTTCGATCGTCTGGAAGTGTCCTGTGCAGGAATGCGCCATGCGAATGAATGGTTTGCGGCTTGTCAGGAAGCGATCGAAACCTTTCAAGCGAAATTTGGCCCCTGCTTGTTGGAATTAAAGATGATCGATCTCGATGCGGATAGCATGAGTCTATTCCAGGAGGATTCCGAAGAAGCATGGCTGGACGCATTACGTGAAATGCTGGAGGACAGCGAAATATTCGTATGGGTGCAGCAGCTGACGTTCGAATGGAAAAAGGAGCAACCACTCCACAACCGCAATCTTGTCCAATCGGTGCAAGACATGATGGACAGGTGGACGGAAGAAGAGTGGAAGCTGTTATTGAAAGATGTATATCAACATCGAGGCAGTAGATACCTAGATGTCCTTACACCCGAGAACATTCAGGACATCAAGGCGGGCGCCGGATCCTTGTTGGGGAAAGAAATGACGGAAGCGGATTGAGGTGGAGAGATGAGAATTGAGAAATTGGTCATCTATGGATTTGGAAAACATGAAAATGTCACCATCGACTTCGGTTCCAGCATGAATGTGCTTTATGGGTTGAATGAAGCCGGGAAAACGACGATCCAACAATTCATCCTGCATATCCTGTTTGGATTTCCTCCGAAAAATAGCTCGTTGCTGCGGTATGAACCAAAATCCGGAAGTACATACGGTGGCCAAGTACAGTTACAGGATGAGTTGTATGGAAACTGTACGGTTGAACGGATCCGTGGGAAGTCGGCAGGCGACGTCACCGTTCGTTTCGGGGACGGTACGGCTGGTGGGGAGGAAAAGTTGAAGGAACTTCTTCGCCACTACGACCGTTCTTCCTTTGAATCCATTTTTTCCTTCTCGCTATTACAATTGCAAGGATTTGAAAAGATGGATGAGGACGAATTGAGCCGCACACTCCTTGCCTCCGGGACGACCGGAGTGGATGTCCTCTTGCAGGTGGAGAAGAAGCTGGATAAGGAAATGGGCGATTTATTCAAAAAGGCAGGAAAGCTTCCCGAAATGAATGTCAAAATTGAAGAGCTGCGAAACTTGGAGAGTGAATTGAAAGCCGAGCGGGAGCGGGCGGCGAGTTATGCACCTTCCATGGAGCGACTCCAAGAGATTGACAGGTTATTAGTTGAATGGAGACAGCAAGATCGACTCTTACAAGAAGAGGAAGAGCAATTAGCGCTCGTCCGGCAACTTCAACCGCTTGTGGAGAAAAAACAAGCTCTTGAATTGCAGCTGTCTGCAAAGTCAGGTCTCCATTTTCCAGTGGACGGCGTGAGACGGTACGAGATGGCAGCAGGAAAGTTGGCTGAATCCAAAGCGGTCACCCAACGGCTCGAAGAGGAATTGGCCCACATCGAGTCCCAGATGTCCCGGAAAATGGATGCCGGGACATTACCTCATCTGGAACGACTCTTGGCTCAGGAGTCTGAATGGCATGGTTGGCAGGCGGCTCTTGGGGCGCTAATCGAGGAAAACCGTCAGCTGGAAGGAGCCAAGAGGCGATTGCTCGACCGTTTAGGGATCGACGAGGTCGGAGAACAGATCCTATTGCAGGCAGACGTATCGTTGCAAAGAGAAGATGAAATGGCGGACTGGCTCCGGCAACTTGATGACTATGATAAACGGATAAATGCAGTTCACCATAGCCTCGAACAATTAAACAGAGAATGGCATGATCTACAAAACGAACTGCATAGACATGAGCAACAGGCGCCTTCCGTGAACGACTTGGAAATGGCTGCACAATGGCCGGCTATCCGACAGCGCTTGGCAGAAGCGAGAGCCTACCTTTCAATGGGAACAGGACAAGGCAAATCAAATGAAAAACTCGCCTTCTCCGCTTTGCTCGCCATTGCGGTACTGTGCGTCGTGTACGGTTTTATGCAGTCACAATGGATAATAATCGGAATCGGCATTCTCGTAGGCGGGATGGGAGCTTTCTTTTATTTACAAAATGGGGCCTCATCGGATGTTGAAAAGACGAAGGAAATGGAAAACCTAGTTGCTGCATATGATGGTCAGGAACGCCATTTTGAGGAGTTGGAAGAGAAAGTCCGCTCCTTCCACCGCCAAAAGGAAGCGTTGCAAGAAGCGCTTGAAAAGTTGGAACAGAAGCTTCAAGCGCTGGAAGCCGAGATGGCCGAATTGCAATCACGGAAACACCAAGTTTCCGAAGGATTGGCCAAATTCCTTCGGGCTTATGGCATTAGCGGAATGCCGAGCTTGGCGATCATTCCGGAATTATTCCGCATGAGCCGGGAATTCCAGGAAGTTGCCCGGCAGTTTGAGGAAAATGAAAATCATATGATGATGTTGAATCGGAAAATTTCCGGGCGCATCGAAGAAGCTGAAATTCTCATCCGAAAGCCGATGCAGCCAGAACGTTTATACGATCTGCTTAGAAGCGAGTATATACGCATAAAAAGAGAGGCGGATCAATGGACGGCCATGGTGGAGTCAGCAGATGAGCAGAAAGCAAAGCTACAGGATTATAGGAATTTGGTCAAAACGTATGAAAATCAAATTGAATTGTTATTTTCCGAAGCAGAGGCTACAACGGAAGAACAATTTTACAAAGCTCATGACACTTACCAAGAAACGATCCTCCTGAATAGGCAGCTTGAAGATGTTCTTGCTCAAATTGCGGTATATGGTGAAATGAAAATGCCAGAAATGATTTCCGATGCGTTATGGGAAGAACAAATCGCTTCGATTGAATCAAAACGAATTGCCATAACAGAAGAGCGTGATCGTTTAGTCGATGAAAAGGCGGCGCTCCTCCACAAAACCGAACAGCTTCTGACGGACGATACGTTGGCACAGACACATCAACTGTTTGAAATCAAACGGTCAGAGCTCGCTGTCCTGGCAAAGAAATGGTCCGAACGGAAAGCAGTGACGGAAGCGATCCGGCGGACGATGAGTGAGTTGAAGGAGAAGAAACTTCCTGCGGTATTGCGCATAGCGGACGGTCTATTTCAGCAATTTACGAATGATAATTACAAATCGCTGCATGTGACAGAAACGGGCCATTTTCAAGCAGTGGCAACAGATGGGACCCATTATCCGATAGTGGAATTGAGCCAAGCAACCAAAGAGCAGGCTTACATCGCCCTGCGATTTGCTTTGGCAGACTCCATGCAGGATAGCGCGCCATTTCCACTCATCTTAGATGATCCATTTGTCCACTTTGACGTCGACCGACAATCAAGTATGATTACAGTATTGGAAGAAATGCAAAAGAAGCATCAGATCATTTACTTCACCTGCCAAGCAGAAATGATGGATAAATGGCAAGATGCGACTAATTTAAACGTTTCCGAATTAGGAAGCGTGAAGGGGGCAGTCGTCTTTTGAAAAAAATTATGGAACATAAAGTGGGCGAAACGGTGGACATGTATTTGCTCATTAAACAAGCGACCCGCGGAATTACTCAGCAGGGAAGCCCGTTCATGACACTGATTTTACAAGATAAAAGCGGGGATATCGAAGCAAAACTATGGGATACGACTGATCAGCATGCAGCGACTTATACAGCTGCATCCATTGTGAAAGTCGGTGGAGAAATCCACGAATATCGCGGAAAAAACCAATTGCGTATCAAGAGCATCCGACCGACGAAAGAAGATGAGGGCGTCTCGATATCGGACCTCGTCCCTTCTGCTTCGAAAACAAAAGAAGTGCTGTTCGAGGAATTGCTACAATACTTTTTTGAAATGAAAAATCCGCATATCCAACGGATTACCCGTCATTTATTGAAAAAACATCAGAGCGAGTTCATGACCTATCCGGCAGCGACTAAAAATCATCATGATTATGTATCCGGTCTTTTAGATCATGTCGTCTCCATGTTAAAGCTCGGCAAGGCGATTGCCGATCTGTATCCTTCGATTAATAAGGACTTATTATATGCCGGCATCATCCTTCATGACGTGGGGAAAGTGGTGGAGCTTTCCGGACCGGTGGGCACTCAATATACGATTGAAGGCAATTTGTTAGGCCATATCACGATTATGGTGAATGAAATCGCGAAGGCCGCGGATGAACTGGAGATTGATGGGGAAGAAGTGATGCTCCTGCAACATATGGTGCTCAGTCATCATGGAAAAGAGGAATGGGGAAGTCCGAAGCGCCCGATGCTCAAGGAAGCGGAAATCCTCCATTATATTGACAATATCGATGCAAAAATGAACATGCTAGACCGTGCGCTAGGAAAAACGGAACCAGGCGAGTTTTCCGAACGAATCTTTCCACTTGATAATCGATCGTTCTATAAGCCGACATTTGAATAACATCCGAATAAAAAAACTGTCCTCAGACCATTTACAGAATTGATGTGACTCCTAAAAGTTAGAGTTTTAGATTACGCAGCTAGTTGGCTGGTGTGAAGACGGTATTGAACCGGACTCATGCCAGCCAATTTCTGTTTGATCCGTTTGTTGTTGTAGTATTGAATATAAGCCTCAATAGCCCTTTTTAATTCCTCATATGTCCGCAGCGGTTCACCATAATACATCTCCTGCTTCAGTAATCCAAAGAAATTTTCCATGGGGGCGTTGTCCAGACAATTCCCCTTCCGTGACATGCTCTGGAACACTTTGTGTTCTTTTAAGGTCGCAACCCATTTTCCGTGCTGGTAGTGCCAGCCCTGATCCGAGTGGATCGTAGTCCGGTATTTTGCATTCTTTACGATTTCTAGGGCTTCCTCTAAGGGTTTCATCACAAAGTCAAGCGTCGGACGCATACTGATGCCGTACGAGAGAATCTCCCCATTATACATATCCATCATTGGACTAAGATAGAGTTTTAGACCATCTGAGCACTTGAATTCTGTAATATCCGTGGTTAGTTTCTGACATGGGATCGTAGTATTAAACCGGCGGTTAATCCGGTTTTTCACCACTGTACCGATGGTTCCCTTATACGAACTATAACGACGTGATTTCCGGGTGAACTTATTGCCTTTCAATCCTAGCTTTCGCATAATGCGCTGCACCTTTTTGTGATTCACTACGAGTCCACGATTCTTCAATTCTAGTTGAATTCTGCGATACCCATAATTTTCCTTGTGTTCATCAAATATGGATTGAATCGTTTCTTCCAATCCTTGGTTCGGATTTTCCTGTTTTATTTGTTTTACATGATAGTGGTAGGACGACTCAGGAATGCCGACAATCTGAAGTACATCCTTCAGTCGAAATTCTGCTTTGAGCTCGAATGATAGCGCCGCTTGTGCTTTTCTAGATAGCCGTCCGGATCCATCTGAAAAGCTCGCAACTTTTTTAGGTATTCTACCTCCAAGCGGAGGAGTTCATTTTCCCGTTCTAATTTCTGTTCACGCGTCATTTCATCCTGTTGTATTGGCTTCTGGTTCTTCTTGACGTTTTTCGCTTTATCAGACATGGCCGGCCGTCCTTTCGGGTTGTCCAGGGCTTCCGCACCGCCTTTAAGGAATTTCTTCTTCCAATCCCTGATCAGCGAAGGATTCGTCAATCCGAAGTGAAGTGCCGTCTCTGCCAGCGAAGCGCCTGTCCTTTTCATAAAGCTTAATACATCCAGCTTGAATTGAACAGAGTAAACCGCATCCCTTTTCTTACGAATTAATCCCTCCATACCGAACTTCTTGTATGCGTTTACCCAATCAATGATCTGTCTCTTCGACTTTACACCATGTTTTTCCGCCAATCTCTTATACCCAATTGTTCCTCCGAGATATTCACGCACCACCATCGCCTTAAAATCATCTGCATATTTAACCATAATAAAACACCCCGAAAGTTAGATTTCGACTCTAACTTTCGGGGTGCACATCAAATGGGAGGACAGTTTTTTCTACATTATTATTTCTCTTTTGGTGTTTCCTCTTTTGACTCTTCTTTTGTCTCTTCTTTTTTGTCGTTCTCTTCTTGGATGAACATATCGAGAGCCGATTTCAAATCTTGATCTTCCACTTTAACGTCTGCTTCTTTCATCAAATTAGAGATTTTTTCCATGGCTGCGCTTTGATCGGCTTTTTCAAGCTTCATCTCTTTACGGAGCTCTTCTTTCTCTTCCTTGGAATACTCTTTGGCATCCTCGGCTTTTCTCTTTTCTGTCACTTCGATAATATGGTAGCCATGTTCAGTTTGAACAGGATCGCTTAGCTTGTTCAATTCAAGGCCATATGCAGCATCCCAGAATTCCGGAACCATTTTACCGTAACCAAACCAACCTAGATCACCGCCGGATTCTTTAGCTGCTGGCTCTGTTGAAAATTCTTTCGCAGTTGCTGCAAAGTCAGCCCCTTCTTCAACTTTCTTTTTCACTTTAAGGGCCGTTTCTTCATCATCTACCAAGATATGCTTCGCTTTCAGTTCAGTATTCATCATTTCAATCCGTTGGTCGAGTTCTTCATCCGTTACTTCAACGCCTTCCGAAAGGGCAGCTTCTTGAAGAAGATTCAGTTTAATGATTTTTTTCACGCTTGCTTCGGTTTGGCCTTGTTGAGCCAAATAGGCTTCAAAGTTATCTCCAAGTTGTTCTTTCATTTTGTCAATTTCGGATTTAACTTGTTCGTCGGAGACATCATATTTTGCGTCAAGCACTTTTTCAATGACTAACAGTTGCAATGTTTCCTGTCCCGCCACGTCTTTCATTTCCTGATAAAGCTCTTCCTTCGTTACATTGCCTGCTTTTGACTTGACGATGATCTCGTCATCACTCGCTTTATTTCCGCTACAAGCCGATAAGGCCAAGACGGAAGCCGCCATCGAAAGAGCAATTACTTTTTTTCTCATATCAAATTCTCTCCTAACTTTTATCTAAATTCAGCGAGACACGTTCTTCTTTAAGTGTCGGGATGAATGTTAGTATATACCAAATTCAGCAGGTGTTCAATCGCCCGCTACATTAATAATCCGGCCGCAATTACGCGAAATGTAATTGATTGGGAACAGTAGACACTATACCATAAAAACGCTTTGAAAACAAAAAGGTTCCACCGGATGAACTGCCTAAAACAGAGTGAACGGTGTGCATAGGATACAAAGAGAGAGGGGGTGCTCCTATGAGCGGATATAACCATGGGTCTTCGGGCTTCGCGTTGATTGTCGTGTTGTTCATCCTTCTGATCATTGTTGGTGCAGCCTACTTGTATTGATCCAACAAGCTACTATGCCTTCAGGTAAGGCAGCAGTTGAATCATAGCACTAGGTCCCTGCTGAATGCGGTGCGGACTGAATGATCGAGTCGGAATGAAAAAGTCCATTCCCTGGAAATGGGAATGGACTTTTCCAATTTGTCATGCTTTAAAAAAAACCTCAACATAAAAGGACAAGATCAATATTGTCACCAAGACGTTGACAGTTTTGAAAATTTTAGGCTGTTTCTCTTCAGGGATTTCCCGAGACTCACAAAGAGCATACGTCATTTTATTTATTTGAAACAGATAAAATAATGAAAACATCACGGTAGCTATTAGGATCAAACCCATACCTCCTCTTCCATCTACAAGACAATCCTGATGGATCACAAGATAATGATATCAAAATAACTGGATAACATCAAAGAGCAATGTTTTGCTGTGCCGAAAGCGAAGCGGCAGGTACAATGTTTTGCTGTGCCGAAAGCGAAGCGGCAGGTACAAAGTTCTCACTGTGCCGAATGCGTAGCAGCAGGTAATTGAACCGGTCCGAATAAAAAATTATTTCTCCACAGAAGTCCCTGCTTCTTCAGGGATGGCATCCCATTCTTCTTTATTGAAAGTATCCTCGATATTTTTAAATCCACGTTCAAAAATTTCCATGAAATCTTCCCCGTAAATATTCCGAAGGACCGACATCACTTCCAGAAATTCCGGGAATTTACCATAAAGATTCTTAATAGGCATGGAGCCTTCCAGTACACCATGGTTGGAAGTATAATAATTTTTATTCATTTCCAGCAACAGTTCTTTTCCTTCATCTGTCACCGAAACGTAGGTGTTCCGCCGATCGTCGTCTTTTTTGTAGAACTGTAAATAGCCCCGTTGTTCCAGCTTTTTGGAGAAATTAAAAGCTGTGGAAACGTGCATGACCCCAAACTTGGCTACGTCGGAAATGGTGGCACCGTCTAGATGGAAAGCTATCCATAATATATGGTGTTCATTAATATTCAAGTCATAAGGTTTGATCCATTGCTGCCAATCCTTTTCCACCGCTTTCCAAAGCGCTTTGGACATTTGGGCCACGCGCTGGCTGAATATCATGGCTTCTTTTTGTGGAAATGAACGATGTGTCATAAGGACACCTTCTTTCTCTTTTCTTAACCTTATTTTATTATAGCAGGAAAGCAAGAAAGAGAGAAGTTGGAATTGAAAAATAACTTTTTAGAGCATAATAAATATAGTGTAGGTGACTGGCATTCGGATAAATGGGGGGAAATCCAAAAAGAGACCTCTTAACGCAGGTCTCTTTTCCTCTTATTTTTGTTGTGCGGCAATGGAGCGCTCGAGCTCTTCGATGGCCGATTGGATATCAGCGATTTCTTGTTCCATCCTTGCTCTGTTGGGCAGGGTTGCTTGCTGCCAATCGGAAACAGCATCTTTCATTTCCTCTACCGTTTCGGGAATGGTTTCTTTCGCTTCCTTCTTTAGGTGTCTCAGAGAGTCTTTCAAGTTGTCGAGCTTCTCTTTAACATCCGTAAATTTTTCTTTTATATCCGTCGATGCGTTCTTGACGGAAGTCCGCATTTCACTTCCCGATTGAGGTGTTGAGAATAAGACAGTAATGGCGGCCCCCACCGCACCAGTTGCCAACCCTATCAAAAATGTTGATGTTTTCATCGTTTCCCGCGTCCCTTCTTTTCTAATAGTGAACGTCTATCTAGTTAAAGTATTCCTTACTATACTTTTATTAAAACACTTCCCCTTGCCGCGAGCAATTAAAAAAAGCTTTCCCTTTTGAAAGGAAAGCTTTTGATAACATATTAATTGGTTGCTGCTGTTTTCATGGAAGTCCGTTTCAATAAGGACGTCACAATTGGATAGATGATAAAGAAAGCAACGCCATTCATAGCCACTGCTGGTAGCACAACCGTAAGGAAAAGTGCGCTGAATGGAAGATCGACGCCTAGAATGAAAATGGCGATCGATAGGAAGATCGTACCCGATAAAATCGTCCCGAGACCAGCGAGGACGGTAGAGCCGATCAGGTTGCTTCCAATGGACTTAAAGGCGACAATTATTGCAAAGATGACAAAAGCTGTTACCATTTTATCAATCACATTCGGTACGAATCCGCCAGGGAAACTGGAGAAGATTCCGGAAATGACACCCGTTGTCCCACCTAGCAAAAATACGTTACGAGCTTGCGGGAACAATAGGATTCCGATAAACATCATCGTTAACATGAAATCCGGCTTCATTCCGCCATTATAACCCGGTATCACTAGGTAAAGAGCAGCACCGACAGCAACTAGCAATGCCATAAACACTAAATTTTTTGTATTCACTTCTCATCTCTCCTCAACTCAACTTATATTTGGTTTTCCTACCGTATCCTCGTGATCGACAGCGAAAACTTATATCCATCGTACCTCAATTTCAAAAAAAATGCAATAACCATTTCCCGTCATATCTTTCATGATTAAATTCGAAAACGCATACTGTAATGCAAACGACATACGATGGACAAGGCATTTTACCGTGCTTTTTGTTAGAATAAAAACATGAAGGGATGATGAAAATGGCAATTCTTGAATTGAAAGATGTGACAGGCGGCTACACGAGAAAACCTGTTTTGCATGATTTGAATTTTGAAATACAAGAAGGCGAGCTTGTTGGCCTGATCGGATTGAACGGCGCGGGGAAAAGTACGACGATCAAACATATCATCGGTTTGATGAATCCGCATAATGGGGAAATCAAAGTGAATGGCGTGACATTCAGTGAAAATCCGGAGATGTACCGCAAATCATTCACTTATATCCCGGAAACGCCTATTTTATATGAAGAATTGACGTTACAGGAACATCTTGAGCTGACGGCTATGGCATACGGTTTGGATGAGGATTTATTCAAAGCACGTTCGGAGAAGTTGTTAAAAGAGTTTCGGATGGAAAAAAGGTTGAAATGGTTTCCGGCCCATTTTTCGAAAGGGATGCGCCAGAAAGTGATGATCATGTGCGCATTCCTCGTGGAGCCTTCCCTCTATATAATTGACGAGCCTTTCGTCGGACTGGATCCGCTTGGAATCCGATCGCTTCTTGAACAGATGACGGAGATGAAAGAGGGAGGGGCGTCCGTTCTCATGTCCACTCACGTCTTATCTACTGCGGAGAAGTATTGTGACCGGATCATCTTGCTGCATGAAGGACGAGTGCGGGCGGCCGGCACAATGGATGATCTCCGGAAGTCATTTGGACAACCTGGAGCGACTTTGGATGATTTGTATATTGCGATGACAGAGGACAATAACGATGAACAGCTTGCGTGAAATTTGGTCAAGCCGGTTCATTCACTACGTCACGGAACTTCAAAAATACTTAAAATACGTGTTTACAGGGCATTTGGCGCTTGTCCTGATGTTTTCAATCGGCGCAGGCGGCTATGCGTACAGTGAATGGTTGAAGGAAGTCCCGTCCGATTTTCCTGCTGTCCTTCTCACGTCGGTCGTCATTGCAGCTACATTAGCCTATTCGCCGTCAGTGACTCTATTGAAGCCGGCAGATATGGTATTTTTCCTGCCTTTTGAGCAAAAGATGGGCAACTATATTGGACGGGCTTTACGTTGGACCGTTTTTTCTCAACTGGCCCTGCCGTTGATCTTATACATTGTTGCCCTGCCATTGCTCTCGGCGACCGGTACGGGTTCGAAAACCGTCTTGTTATGGCTGGCCGTATTCATCGTCGTTATAAAATGGATTTTCGTTGAAACGGAATATTTTTTCCGGCATACCTTTGCCGGTGACGGTGTATGGAAGGACCGCTTCGTCCGGTTCATCTTGGCAACCCTCTACCTGTATTGCTGGCTGGGTCCGTCTCCTGCTGTCGCAGTCGGGTTCTTGGCCCTCATCAGCTTGTATGGGGCATATTGGAGGAAAAGGAAAAACACCAAACCTTTCCCATACGAGCATTTCATCACATTGGAGCAAAATCGGATGATGCGCTTTTATCGTTTTGCCAATTATTTTACGGATGTCCCCCATTTGAAAGGCTCCGTGAGCAGGAGAAGTTGGCTAGGATTCCTGATGGGACAAACCGGATTCCGCAATCCGGCCCCACAATCGTACTTATTAGTGCGGACATTCATCCGGACAGACGACATCTTTTGGCTATGGGTCAGGCTGACCGCATTGTCCATCGTGGGAGTTCTCTTCATCCCGTTTCCAATTGTTTCGTTCATTTATGTAGGGTCGCTTTCCTTCGCTTCTGCCGTGCAATTGATTCATGCTTTGCGGGCAGGGGATGATTTCCGTATGGATCGGCTGTTTCCTGAGAAGGAGGATTCCCGTCCGCAAGCTATCCGGAAATTGGTCCGAGTAGTGCAATGGATACAAATTGTGTTCGTGGGATTGGCGGCTTGCTTAAATTTCGGGTTGTCACTGAATCCGCTACTCATCATAGCCGTAATGTTCATTGTTTCCGAGGCGACGATACGATTGACACATGAAAAGGAAGAGTGGGAATAGGGAGGAATGGCCTGTTCCTAGTGGAATTATTCTCCGGCTAAACAAAATGATTCAAAAGAAGGAATATTCAAAAAAACCTTGCAACTTACTGTGCAGATTATATATAATAAATAAAAGGCATCAGAGGTGAGCGAGATGGAAAACAACTATTCGTATGCTGAATTCTTGAAAGCCGTTGGAAAAAACAGTTCATCGCTCCAAGCGGAAAAATTATTAAATGAAATCTACATGGATCTGTTTCTCAAACATATTCACAGGGAGCAAACGAAAAAAAGACTCGTACAATTAATTGATGATGCACTTGACCGTCGGGATGAAGAGGCATTTCGTCTCTACACGGAAAGCCTTGCCAAATTGAAAGATAATGAATAAAAATCAACAAAACACCGCGTGTCTGCCGGACATGCGGTGTTTTTGTTTTGGAGAATTGGTAAGGAGATTGATTCCTCGAAAAACACATGTTCGTTTTTATTAGGACAATAAAAGGGAATATGATAAAATAGAAGTAATTTATTTTGGGAGTGTTAGATTATGAAGAATCGTCAATTCGAATTGCAAGCTCCTTATACACCGCAAGGCGATCAGCCCTCTGCTATTGCAAGTCTCGTAGAAGGATTGGCTAAAGGGAAAAAACACCAGACCTTGCTAGGAGCGACCGGTACAGGTAAGACGTTCACCATTTCCAACGTCGTAAAAGAAATTAATAAACCGACATTAGTCATTGCACATAATAAAACATTGGCCGGCCAGTTATATAGCGAATTCAAAGAATTCTTCCCGAATAACGCGGTTGAGTATTTTGTCAGTTTTTATGACTACTATCAGCCAGAAGCCTATGTCCCGCAAACGGACACTTATATTGAGAAAGACTCGAGCATCAACGATGAAATTGATAAATTGCGTCACTCGGCGACATCCTCTTTATTTGAACGGAATGATGTCTTAATTGTCGCATCCGTCTCTTGCATTTACGGCCTCGGTTCGCCGGAAGAATACCGGAACCATGTCGTTTCCTTACGTCCTGGCATGGAAATCGAACGAAATGAGTTACTCCGCAGGTTTGTAGATATCCTTTATGAACGCAACGACGTCAACTTCACCCGGGGGACATTCCGTGTCCGCGGGGACGTCGTGGAATTATTGCCGGCTTCGCAAGATGAACATTGCATCCGTATCGAATTTTTCGGGGATGAGATTGATCGCATTCGTGAAGTGGATGCGTTGACTGGAGAGATCCTGGGGGAACGTGAGCATGTCGCGATCTTCCCGGCCTCCCACTTCGTCACCGGTGAAGCGAAGATGGTCAAAGCGATTGAAAACATCGAAATCGAGCTGGAAGAGCAATTGAAGATTTTACGCGGACAGGACAAGCTGTTGGAAGCACAGCGTTTGGAGCAACGGACACGCTACGATCTTGAGATGATGCGTGAGATGGGCTTCTGTTCCGGGATCGAGAACTACTCCAGGCATTTGACGTTGCGCCCGCCTGGTGCAACACCTTATACCCTCCTAGACTATTTTCCAGATGATTTTTTACTTGTAGCAGATGAAAGCCATGTGACCTTGCCGCAAATCCGAGGGATGTACAATGGGGACCAAGCACGTAAAAAAGTGCTGGTCGATCATGGTTTCCGATTGCCATCCGCATTGGATAACCGGCCGCTTATGTTCGAGGAATTCGAACGGTATATCCACAGCGCCATCTTTGTGTCTGCCACGCCAGGGCCATATGAAATTGAACATACTCCAGAAATGGTTGAGCAGATCATCCGTCCGACGGGCCTATTAGATCCTGTCATCGAAGTGCGCCCGATCGAAGGTCAGATCGATGACCTCCTGGACGAAATCCAACAGCGAGTGGAGAGGAACGAGCGAGTGCTGATCACGACGTTGACGAAGAAAATGTCCGAGGATCTGACAGACTACTTGAAAGACGTCGGGGTTAAAGTCAATTACCTTCATTCGGAGATAAAGACGCTGGAACGGATCGAAATTATCCGGGAATTACGCCTCGGCGTCTATGACGTCCTCATCGGCATCAACTTGTTGAGAGAAGGATTGGATATTCCGGAAGTGTCATTGGTCACCATCCTGGATGCGGATAAGGAAGGTTTCCTCCGTTCCGAACGGTCATTGATTCAGACCATCGGACGCGCAGCGCGGAATGCAAATGGCCATGTCATCATGTACGCAGATCGGATGACCGATTCCATGACGAAAGCAATCGAAGAAACGAAACGTCGCCGTGAAATCCAAATGGCGCACAATGACAAGCATGGTATCATTCCGAAAACGATCCAAAAAGAAGTGCGGGATGTCATACGTGCAACACAAGTAGCAGATGAAACAGTTTCTTATATTGAAAAAGTGACAGAAGGTAAGAAATTGACAAAAGAAGAGAAGGCTACCCTTTTAGTCACACTGGAAACCGAGATGAAAGAAGCGGCAAAAGCGCTTGATTTTGAACGTGCTGCCGAGTTGCGGGACACGATTTTGGAATTGAAAGCGGAAAGGTAAGATTACTATGAAAAATAAAGAGATTGTCATACAGGGCGCGCGGGCACATAACCTCAAAAATATTGACGTACGTATCCCACGGGACCAACTTGTCGTCGTGACGGGGCTATCCGGATCGGGCAAGTCTTCACTTGCATTCGATACGATCTATGCGGAAGGGCAGCGTCGATACGTTGAGTCATTATCGGCGTATGCACGTCAGTTTCTCGGTCAAATGGACAAGCCGGATGTGGATGCCATCGAGGGGCTGTCCCCGGCGATTTCAATCGATCAGAAGACAACAAGCCGGAATCCGCGTTCCACTGTTGGAACCGTTACTGAGATTTATGATTACTTGCGTCTATTATACGCACGTGTCGGCAAGCCGATCTGCCCGATCCATGGAACTGAGATTTCATCCCAAACTGTGGAGCAAATGGTGGATCGCCTGATGGAATTGCCCGAGCGCACACGCATCCAAGTGTTGGCTCCCATTGTCTCCGGCCGTAAAGGGACGCATGCCAAACTGATCGAAGACATTAAGAAGCAAGGATATGTCCGTATCCGGGTCAATGGGGAAACAATGGACTTGGATGATAATATCGAGCTGAATAAAAATAAGAAGCATACGATTGAAGTCGTCATTGACCGGATCGTCATCAAAGCGGATATCGAAGCCCGACTCAGCGATTCGCTCGAGTCCGCACTCCGACTGGCGGAAGGGAATGTACTAATAGATGTGATCGATGGCGAAGAAATTTTGTTCAGCGAACACCATGCCTGCCCTCTTTGTGGGTTCTCCATCGGCGAGTTGGAACCAAGGATGTTTTCATTCAACAGTCCGTTCGGCGCTTGTCCGGAGTGTGACGGATTGGGAACGAAGCTAGAGGTCGATGCGGAGCTGGTCATCCCTGATCCGTCCCGCTCGTTGAAAGATCATGCCGTTGCACCATGGGAACCGACCAGTTCGCAGTATTATCCCGAATTGCTGAAAACGGTGGCGAACCATTTCGGGATTTCCATGGATGACCCGGTAAGCGAGTTACCGGAAGATGAGCTCAATAAAATATTATACGGATCAAAAGATGAAAAAATCCGATTCCGCTATACGAATGAGTTCGGGGGTACCCGGGATAATAATATTTACTTTGAAGGAGTGCTGGCCAATGTCGCCCGGCGCTATAAAGAGACATCCTCTGATTATATTCGGGAGCAGATGGAGAAGTACATGGCGCAGCGGCCTTGTCCGACGTGCCATGGCTATCGTCTGAAAGAAGAAACGTTGGCGGTGAAGGTGAACGATGTCCATATCGGGCAAGTGACGGAGTTATCCATTGTGGAAGCGGATCGGTTTTTCAAAGGTCTTCAACTATCTGAAAAAGATGCGCAAATTGCAAAATTAATCTTACGGGAGATTGATGAAAGACTTGGGTTCTTGATCAATGTCGGACTCGACTATTTGACTTTATCACGGGCTGCCGGCACATTATCAGGCGGAGAAGCACAGCGGATCCGTCTGGCTACGCAGATCGGCTCCCGATTGACCGGCGTCCTCTACATTTTGGATGAACCATCCATCGGCCTTCATCAACGTGATAACGACAGGCTCATCGGCACCTTGAAAAATATGCGCGATATCGGCAATACATTGATTGTCGTGGAGCATGATGATGATACGATGATGGCGGCCGATTATTTAATTGATATCGGACCAGGAGCCGGCGTTGCCGGAGGACAAATCGTCTCTGCCGGTACGCCTGCAGAAGTCATGGAAGATCCGGCTTCCTTGACAGGCCAATATTTGAGCGGCAAGCTGTTCATTCCACTGCCAATGGAACGAAGAGAGAAGGATGGCCGGAAAGTTACGATAACAGGGGCCTCCGAAAACAACTTGAAAGAGGTAGATGCTGAGTTCCCACTCGGGCAATTCATTGCCGTGACGGGAGTATCCGGTTCCGGTAAAAGTACATTGGTCAATGAAGTCCTGCATAAAGTGCTGGCGCAAAAGCTGAACCGTTCCAAACAGAAGCCCGGTCAATACAAGTCGGTCTCGGGCCTTGAGGAACTGGAAAAAGTTATCGACATCGACCAATCGCCGATCGGCAGGACGCCGCGATCGAATCCGGCGACGTATACAGGGGTTTTTGACGACATCCGTGATGTGTATGCGGCGACCAATGAAGCAAAAGTACGTGGCTATAAAAAAGGCCGGTTCAGCTTCAATGTGAAAGGCGGACGCTGTGAAGCTTGCCGGGGGGACGGCATTATCAAGATTGAAATGCACTTCCTGCCAGACGTCTACGTTCCATGTGAAGTATGCCATGGGAAACGGTATAACCGCGAGACATTGGAAGTCACGTATAAAGGGAAAAATATTGCGGATGTCCTAGCCATGACAGTAGAAGATGCTTTGCAATTCTTTGAAAATATTCCGAAGATCAGCCGGAAACTCCAAACGATTGTCGATGTAGGACTTGGTTATGTCCAATTGGGTCAGCCGGCCACGACTTTATCCGGAGGGGAAGCGCAGCGGGTGAAATTGGCATCCGAACTGCATAAGCGCTCCAATGGAAAATCCTTCTATATTCTGGATGAACCGACAACGGGGCTCCACGTCCATGATATCGCCAAGCTTCTGACCGTCTTGCAACGATTGGTCGATTCAGGAAACACGGTCCTCGTCATCGAACACAATCTGGATGTCATCAAAACCGTCGATCATATTATCGACCTTGGCCCGGAAGGTGGGGACAAAGGCGGTCAAATTATTGCGACAGGCACTCCCGAAATGGTCGCAGAGGTGGAACGTTCCTATACAGGCCGTTATTTGAAACCAATTCTTGAACGGGAACGGGAGCGAATGAACGTCCTTATGGAAGAAGCAGAAAAAGCCGCGAAGTGAAACCTTTCTTGCATCGATTCGTATATATAAATAATGGAAATGGACTATTTCCAAGCATTGAACAATAGGAGGCGTAATCATGCAAAATGAACGGAAACGTATTTTGGCCATGCTGGAAAACGGAACGATCACAACGGACGAAGCACTGACACTTCTAGAAAAATTAGGCCAATCTCAAAATGAGACGAAACCGGCTCGCGATGATTATACATCGGCGGAACATGTTGAAGAACCATCTCCGTTTGAAGAAGAGAAGGGTGGGCCGTATCGCAAAGGGCATACGGTCGACGATTTCTTGGAAGATTTAAGACGAGATTTTACGAATGTCAGCGACCGTTTCATGCAGTTCATGCAAACCGCTGTCCACAAAGTGAAATCATTTGATTTTGATACGCCGTTTGGCAATGCTGTAATGTTCACCCATTCGATGAGTATGCCATCTACGGGAATTAAGGAAATTGTCTTAGATATCGACAATGGAAAAGTGGCGGTGACTCGTAGCACTACCGATGAGGTTCAAGCGGAATTTCATGTGAAAACATATAACAGTGAATCCGAGGAAACGGCAAAACAAGATTTCCTTGACAAGTTAATATTCCTGAATGACCATGGCAAACTACGGATCATGAGTGATCTGAAAATGACACAGGTAAATGTCGACTTACAAATTCCGGCAAATGAGTATGATGTCATAGCCGCAAAGTTACTAAATGGATCCTTCACATTACAGGATCTTCATGCCAAAACGCTCCGTATTAAGACAGGGAATGGGAAAGTGGAAATGTCCGGTATCGCATTCCAGGAAGCCGACTTGGAAACCGCCAATGGCTCCATTCATTTGAATGGGGTTTCCGGAACCAAATTAGAGGCAGAAACATTGAACGGTCGCGTTTATATCGACGGAGCGATAAAAGAGGTGGAAGCCCAATCGCTCAATGGGCACGTTGTAGTAACGACAACTGATAGCGAGGCGCAAAGAATTGAAGCGAAATCGATGAGCGGCTCGATCGAAATCTACATTCCTTCCGATATCGGTTTGACTGGCGAAGTTAGTTCCAGCATGGGGCGGTTGGACTTACAACTGAAAGATATTGATCGGACAGTGGAACAGGAGCAGCTTTTCCATAAATCCATTCGATTTAAGAAGGAAGGGACTGGTACTTCGGCTCCGCTTCATATTTCGGGTGAAGCGAAGACGGGTTCAGTCCTCGTCTGCTACAATGCCAAGCATGAATGAGTCAGTTTATGATAACGGGGGCGGAATTGCAAAATTCCGCTCTTTTTTTTGTTGAAAGGGAAATGGTGGCATGCGTGGCGAATGCTTTTCGGGGGATATGGGCGGTTGCGCGGGAGTATGAGCGATTGTGGAAAGTTATGATCGCTTGCGTGAGAGTATGAGCGGTTGTAGGAAGTTATGATCGGTTGCGTGGGAGTATGAGCGGTTCTCTGGAGTTATGATCGCTTGCGTGGGAGTATGAGCGGTTATCTAGAGTTATGATCGGTTGCGTGGGAGTATGATCGGTTCTCTGGAGTTTTGATCGCTTGCGCGGAAATATGAGCGGTAGTAGAAAGTTATGATCGTTTCTCCGGAGAAAGGAGCATTCTGTGTAAACGTTGACGCGAAGCGATTAGCGGGCGAATCTTTTCATTCGAAATCTATACGTGGTAAAATGGTTTTTAGGTGTTATCTGAAATTAGGGAAAAGGGGGAGGAATGGGATTCCATGTCTTCTATAACAGTGAAGGATGTTCAAGACCGATTTGGCTTGACGCTAAGCGTCGGGGAGGAGAACATTCAAAAGCGGGTCACAACTAGCGATATTTCTCGGCCGGGCTTGGAGATGGCCGGTTTTTTCGATTTTTATAATGCGAAGCGGATCCAAGTTCTCGGGAAAACCGAGTTGTATTTTTTTGCAGAATTGTCGGAAGCGGAGCGGATCGATCGGATGGATCGACTCTGTTCTCCAGAAACGCCGGCCTTCGTCGTGGCACATGGAGTGGAAGTGCCCGACGAATTGAGGGTTGCCGCGGGCCGGGCGAAGATTCCAGTCTTACAGACGGAAACGCCGACTACTAAATTTGCGGGCATGCTGACGAATTATTTGGAAGGCCGATTGGCTCCGATGATTGCTGTCCACGGGGTGCTCGTTGATGTGTATGGCGTCGGTATTTTGATTACCGGAAAAAGCGGAGTCGGAAAAAGTGAGACCGCCCTTGAGTTGGTCAAGCGGGGCCACCGTCTCGTAGCGGACGACCTAGTGGAAATCCGGGAAGTGTCTAAAAACGTATTGATCGGCAATGCCCCTAAGTTACTGGAACATATGCTGGAAATCCGGGGTGTCGGCATTATCGATATGATGACTTTGTTCGGTGCGGGGTCGGTACGGATCGATAAACGGATTCTCATTGTCATTGATCTGGAAATTTGGGATCCTGAGAAAAAATACGACCGACTGGGCATTGAAGATGAGAAGATCAAAATCATGGATTCCGAAGTGATTAAAATGACAGTGCCAGTCCGTCCTGGTCGGAATTTATCGGTCATTATTGAGGTGGCTGCCATGAATCACCGGATGAAGCGGCTCGGTGTCAACGCCGCTGAGCAGTTTTCGGAGCGACTCGATGCAGCGATCGGCCATCAATCGGATTTGGAAGAGGGGAACGATTAATTCATGTTCAATTTACTTGAAATCAATCCAGTCGCTTTCTCTCTCGGCCCTTTTCCTGTTCGTTGGTATGGCATCCTGATCGTGTCCGGTATCGTTCTTGCCTATCTTGTCGTGCAGCGTGAAATGGTGAAGCGGGGTATGCATAAAGATTTTTTGACGGATCTACTCATTTGGGCCGTTCCGATTTCCATCCTTTGTGCAAGGATTTATTATGTCGTCTTTTCATGGGATTACTATAAGGATCATCCCGGCCAAATCATCCAAATTTGGGAAGGCGGCATTGCCATTCATGGCGCATTGATTGGTGCCTTTCTCACGACGTACTTCTATACGAAAAAACGGGGCGTTTCTTTTTGGAAAGTGGTGGATATCGCGGCACCCGGTCTGCTCATCGGCCAGATTATCGGCCGTTGGGGGAATTTTATCAACCAGGAGGCCTATGGGGGTCCCGTGTCGGAGAGGTTCTTAGAGACGACAATTATCCCCGACTGGATAATGAAGCAGATGACCGTGGAAGGAGTCACACATCATCCGACATTTCTGTATGAATCGATGTGGAATGTGGTCGGGCTAATCATATTAATTTTATTGCGCAGGGTGAACTTGAAGCGCGGGGAAATGTTCCTCTTTTATCTCGTCTGGTATTCCTTCGGCCGGTTTTTCATCGAGGGTATGCGCACGGATAGTTTATATGTGATAGGTGAACTACGGGCTGCCCAGCTGGTGTCCGTAATTGCCATTGTGATCGCCATCATTTTATTCATCACAAGAAGATATATTCAGAAAATCGATGTTCGTTATCGAGATCGATAAGGGGGATCGAGGATGGAAACGTTTAAAAATGGTTTGAAAGTCGGTTTGAAAACGACGTGGACGCTAGGAAAGATTATTTTCCCGATCACCATTCTCGTCGTCATTTTGCAACATACGCCTATCTTGCCGTGGATTATTGACTTGATTTCGCCGTTGATGGGAATCTTCGGGTTGAGCGGCGAAGCGGCCATTCCACTGGTACTCGGGAATGCGCTGAATCTATACGCGGGGATTGCGGGCATCCTGTCATTGGATTTAACTGTGAAGGAAGTCTTCATCATAGCGGTCATGCTTTCCTTTGCCCATAATATTTTC
Source organism: Sporosarcina sp. 179-K 3D1 HS (assembly GCF_047228905.1). Classification (NCBI taxonomy): domain Bacteria; kingdom Bacillati; phylum Bacillota; class Bacilli; order Caryophanales; family Caryophanaceae; genus Sporosarcina; species Sporosarcina sp. 179-K 3D1 HS. The sequence continues at coordinate 8,643 of NZ_JBFEGI010000016.1, read as the reverse complement.
ATCGAAACGGGTGTCGCCCTGAAAGTTGGCGTCAAGCTATGGATTGTGCTGGTCGTGCGTTACGGCTTGGCCGCTCTATCCGGAATTATTATCAACTTACTCTGGCAAGGTGGAAATGAAACGGCGAAATATGGCATGGCACCGAAAGTGGAGACGATCCCCGACGGTTGGATGGAGATAGTTATGGTAGGGGTGCAGAAAGCATCTTTTGGAGTTTTGCAACTTGCGTTGATCGTCATTCCACTAATGATTGTCGTCCAATATTTGAAAGATCTGAACTACTTGCAGAAGTTCTCTGATAAGCTTGCGCCATTTACAAGAGTGATCGGCGTACAGCCGAACGCTTCGATGACACTTGTTGCAGGCTTGGTCATCGGCCTTGCTTATGGGGCGGGCATTATGATCCAAGCGGTGCAGGAAGATGGAGTCAGCAAGAAAGATGCAACGCTTGTGTTCATTTTCCTTGTCGCGTGCCATGCTGTCATTGAGGATACGCTGCTGTTCGTTCCGCTCGGCATTCCGGTTTTGCCACTTTTGATCATCCGGCTCATTACGGCATTTGTTCTGACGATCATTGTCGCAACCGTCTGGCGACGGAGTGAACAACAGAAGAAGGAGGTACCGGTGACAGATGGCTAAACCGATTACGACGTTATTATTTGATTTTGACGGAACGCTTTTGGATACAAATGAACTGATCATCGCGTCATTCCAGCACGTGTTGAATGCTCGTTATCCAGGCAGATTTACAAGAGAGGATATCCTCATGTTTATTGGCCCTCCGTTGATTGATTCGTTTAACAGTATCGATCCGGACAGCGCGGAAGAGATGGTGCGAGAGTATCGGGAGTGGAATCATGTAATGCACGACGAATTGGCCAGAGAATATGACGGGGTGTCGGAGACGTTGAAACGACTGAAAGCTGCTGGTATTAAGATGGCCATCGTATCAACGAAGCGAAATGAAACGATTTGGAGAGGGCTCAAGCTCCTGGAGGCAGAAGAGATTTTCGATACAGTTGTCGGCTTGGATGATGTGACTAATCCGAAACCGGATCCCGAGCCCATAATATTGGCTCTCTCCAATGTGGGGTCGACAAAAGAGGAAGCTCTAATGATTGGCGATAATAGCCATGATATCGAAGGTGGTAAAAATGCCCGGGTCCGGACTGCCGGCGTCGCCTGGTCCATCAAAGGGGAACCGTTTTTGGCATCATTGCAACCTGATTATATGTTGCATCACCTCTCCGATCTGCTGGAGATCATAAAAGGAGAAGGCGCGTGAGACGAACGGAAAGACATCCGGCGAAACATGGGGCAAACTCACTCTGGCATATTTATAAAACGGTTTCCTTCCTGAAAGTGGCAAAGAACTTTATCGTCATCCAGCTGGCGAGATATACTCCATTCTTGCCGGTCAAGAATTTCTTGTATCGTACCTTCTTGAAAATGAAAGTCGGGCAGAAAACGTCGTTTGCTCTTATGGTCATGCCGGATATCATGTTCCCGGAGCGCATCCAAGTCGGGGATAATTCGATCATCGGTTTTAATACAACTATTCTGGCTCATGAATATTTGATCGATGAGTATCGGATTGGCGATGTCATCATTGGCGATAATGTCCTCATCGGGGCGAATACAACCATACTTCCCGGAGTTAAAATCGGCGACGGGGCCATTGTATCGGCCGCCTCCTTGGTGAACAGCGACATTCCACCAGGAGTGTTTGCTGGAGGGAATCCGGTGAAAATCATTTTTACGAAAGAAGAAATGCAGCTTCGTCAAAAAGATAGTTTTCCTGATGCACAGTAATTTGTCATGGACAAGTGGAAGATATGATATAATGGGGAGAAGTACGAGAAGGAACGCATTGCACGTTCCTTCTTATTTTTTCGGGGGTTCCTTGATTGGATAAAAAACGCAAGATACAGGACAAGAAAGTCATTTCATTCATACCAGACGGTGAATTTTATTATCATAAGGCGATTCAAGCGATGCAGCGTGACCGTTTTGACGATGCACGCAAATACTTAATGCGGGCGACAGAACTGAGCCCTAATGATCCCTTGATTTTAATGCAGTACGGCGTCCTCTTGATGGAAGAAGGGCAGTTTGAGGAAGCGCATGAGTTGCTGATCAAAGCCCATACCCTAGATCCATCTGAAGAAGAGGTCGTCTTTTACTTGGCTGAAGTCCATGCGCATTTAGGCTTGTTGCGGGATGCCAAAAAATACGCAGAACAGTATATCTCTCTCATTCCGGATGGTGCTTTTGCAGATGAAGCGATGGAGATCATTGATTTCGCGGAGCAAGAGGAAGCGTTTTACGATGACGAGGAAATGCCGGATGGGGAAGTGTATTTTCTTCAGGAGAAGGCGCGGCGGCTAATGGAGTCCGGTGACTTCAAGGGGGCCGTCCATTACTTGGAATCCATTATTGTGGATTATCCTGAGTTTTGGGCGGCTTATAATAACTTGGCGCTCGCTTATTTCTATATCGGCGAGACGGAGATGGCCCGAAGCCTCCTGCATGAGGTGTTGGAGCGTAATAAAGGGAATATCCACGCACTTTGTAATTTAGCTGTGTTCTACTATTATGAGAAAAAAGAGGAAGAGTTGGAATCTTTGCTGGAACTCCTCTTGAAAATCAAACCGTATCAAATAGAACATCGATATAAATTGGGCGCCACCTTTGCCTTGATTGGCAGGCATAAAGAGGCCTATCACTGGTTACGAAGCTTACAAAAACGCGGCTTCGACGGGGATGCCGGTTATTATTTCTGGCTCTCCCATGCAGCTTATTTCTCCGGTCAAGAGACGGTCGCGAAAGAAGCATATGCCAAACTGGTGGAGATCGACCCGACGAAAGCGGGGTATGAACCTTGGCGGGATGTACAAAGTGACATTCCGGCGGATTCCTACGAACAAGACCGCGGTTTTTTATTGAACAAAATCCAGAACAACTATCGAAGTGAGCGGATGTTCGGTTTTTATTTGCTTGGCAAGTCGGGGCATAAGCAAGAAATCATCTCTCATCCCTCTTATATCAATGTTTCTGAGTTAAGCGAAATAGAACGGCTCTTCTTGGCGACCAGCCTCGATTATGAATTGGTTCCGTTAGATCAATTGGATGAGTCATTTCTTCGGGCGCTTCAAACGACCGACCTGCTCTACGAAGAATACAGGCCTTTGAATAAACAAGGGACGCATCTGTTCCAAATGTGGTTCGCTTTGTGTGAATCGGCTTTAATTAAATCCTATCCATTTGCCAATCCGACCGCTTTGGCAGCGGCAGCGGATTATATGTTCCAATCTTCCCGGTACACCGCCGTGACGAAGAAGGCGCTTGCGCAAAAGTACGGGATCTCCGTACCGACCTTGACGAAATACGTTGGCCAACTCATGGAATTCCTCCCCATTTATGACTCGTAAGTCGACCGATCGGACTACTTCTATCAGGCATAAATGTTGAAGAGGTAGACAGAATACTTTACGATTTGTGTAGATGATGTGGGGGAGGAATTCACATGGCAACCGAAAAAACGTATGATGTCATTATTATTGGAGCTGGTCCGGCGGGAATGACGGCAGCTGTATATACATCCCGAGCAAACCTTTCGACATTGATGTTGGAACGGGGCATGCCGGGCGGCCAAATGGCGAACACGGAAGATATTGAAAACTATCCGGGGTTTGATCATATTCTAGGACCCGATCTTTCGACTAAAATGTTCGAACATGCCAAGAAATTCGGAGCAGAATATGCTTACGGCGATGTGACGGAAGTCATTGACGGAGGAGAATACAAAACCGTCAAAGTGGGGGATACGGAATACAAAGCCCACGCGATTATTATTACAACAGGCGCGGAATATCGGAAAATGGGCATTCCAGGGGAAGCTGAACTCACGGGACGTGGGGTAAGCTACTGTGCGGTTTGTGATGGGGCTTTCTTCCGGAACAAAGATATTATCGTCGTCGGCGGAGGTGACTCTGCAGTGGAAGAGGGCGCTTACTTAACTCGATTTGCAAACAAAGTGACCATCATTCACCGACGTGATGAATTGCGTGCCCAAAAAATCCTGCAAGACCGTGCATTCGCCAATGAAAAAATCGATTTCATCTGGAATACGACTGTCAAGAAAGTGAACGAAAAAGATGGGAAGGTCGGTTCCGTCACACTCGTTTCCACAGTAGACGGGTCGGAGCGGGAATTCGAAACAGACGGAATGTTCGTCTACATTGGAATGGACCCATTAACAGCTCCATTCTCGGCTTTAGGAATTCTGGATGAAAACGGGTATATCGAGACGAATGAAATTATGGAAACAGCCGTCCCGGGAATCTACGCGGCAGGCGATGTCCGAGAAAAATTGCTTCGTCAAATCGTGACAGCGACAGGTGACGGCAGTATTGCTGCTCAAGCTGTCCAGAAATATGTTGAAGAAGTGAAAGAGAAAACCGCTTCGAAGGTCAAGTAACCATTTCTCGGGCGATGGAAGTATTTAATATATCCTTAATGTTGTTGTAACAGTAATGCAACACGGAAAGGTTATACTAAAAGTATCAATTGACCCCCCTTTTGATATAGAAATTATTTTAAGGCTACCTTCCGGCTTCTCCGGGAGGTGGCCTTCTTTTTATCTTTTTTATTCATTCCGTTGTATAATATTACTAAGCGCGAGAAAAGTGGGGATGTATACATGCAGAGGATTGCCAATTTACTTGTCCTAAAAGATGATCAAGTTTTATTATTGAAAAAACCACGCCGTGACTGGTATGTGGCACCTGGCGGGAAATTGGATGCGGGCGAGTCCGTTTATGAGGCGGCAATACGGGAGTTTTCGGAAGAGACGGGTACAGTGCCTGTCGACCCTCACTTGAAAGGTGCCTACACGATGGTGATACATGATGAGTCGGGCCATCCGATTGATGAATGGATGCTTTTTACATTTATCGCACATGACCTGGTTGGGACTCCATATGAAACAAATCGGGAAGGCGTGCTCGAGTGGCATCCGGTGGAGAGTCTGCAGACTTTGCCGATGGCCGAGGGCGATCGGACGAATCTTCTATTTGCGGTTTCCGAATGTGGTATGCAATATGGAACTTTCCATTACACCGAACAATTTGAATTGTTGAAAGAAAGTATTCAGAAATCTGTGGAGGGTATCGAGCAATGACGGAAAATGAAATGCCGAAGCATGAAATGGAATTGGTGATCATCACCGGAATGTCAGGGGCGGGTAAAACAGTAGCGATGCAAAGCTTCGAAGATCTCGGGTTTTATTGTATCGATAATTTGCCTCCCGAACTACTCGTGACATTTTTGGATTTGATGATGAAATCGGAGAATCGGATGCGCCGGATTGCCGCTGTCATGGATACACGTGGCGGGGATCTATTCGATTCGCTGCTTGGGGCATTGGATGGCCTACTACATATGGAAGACGTTTCTACTCAAATTCTGTTCTTGGATGCAGATGACGAAACGCTTGTGCGACGCTATAAGGAAACAAGAAGATCCCATCCACTATCCGAAGGCGGTCTGCCACTGGAAGGCATTCGGAAAGAACGGCTATTATTGTCCGAAATGAAAGGCCGTGCCCGATCGATTTACAATACGTCCACGTTGAAACCAAGGGAGCTGCGTGAAAAAATCATTGCGGAATTCTCCAAGAAAGGCGAAACCGGATTTACAGTAAACTTCATCTCCTTCGGGTTCAAACATGGAATGCCGATTGATGCGGACGTCGTCTTTGATGTACGCTTTTTGCCAAACCCTTTTTATATCCAAGAATTGAAGCCGAAAACCGGCCTTCAAAAAGAGGTCTCCGACTACGTGTTAAAGTGGGGGGACACCCAGATGCTCATTGAAAAACTAACTGACTTATTCAAGTTTTTAATTCCGCAATATAAAAATGAAGGAAAATCGCAAGTGGTTATTGCGTTCGGCTGTACAGGTGGCCAACATCGGTCCGTAACACTCGCTGAATATTTTGGAGAGCGTTTCAAGGATGAATACCGGAGCATTATCACGCATCGCGATATAGAGAAGAGAAAGGATTGACGCCATGTTCCCATCCGGTATCGGGAAAAGGATTGTCGTATTCGGAGGCGGGACCGGATTATCGACATTGCTCCGCGGCTTGAAACGCCACCCTGTCGATTTGACAGCGGTTGTCACAGTAGCGGATGACGGAGGCAGCTCCGGCAGATTATTAGATCAGTATGATATCCCGCCACCCGGGGATATCCGTAATGTCTTGGCAGCGCTTTCAGATGTAGAGCCCCTTATTGAGCAAATGTTCCAGTACCGATTCCAGACCGCGGAGGGCTTAAAGGGGCATTCGCTTGGAAACTTGATGATAGCCGCGCTGACCGACATCACGGGAGATTTTGCAAGTGCTGTCGAGAAAATGAGCCGGGTTCTCAACATTAAAGGAAGAGTATTACCCGCGGCCAATCAAAGGATCACCTTGCATGCGGAGCTGGAGGATGGCACAATTGTTACGGGAGAGTCTAAAATCCCGGTGTATGGCCGTAAAATAAGGAGAGTGTATGTTTCACCCCAAGAAGTGGCTCCCTTGGCCAAGACATTGGAAATGATCCAAGCGGCGGACTTGATCGTCGTGGGGCCCGGCAGTCTCTATACGAGCATCTTGCCGACCTTGCTCGTCCGGGATATACGGGATGCAGTCTTGTCATCTAGGGCTAAAAAGGTGTATATTAGCAATCTAAGCACCCAAGCGGGCGAAACGTACCGCTACACTGCTTCGGAACATGTGCAAGCATTATATGATCATACAGGGCAAGCGTTCATCGACACCGTATTGTTAAATGGCTCGGATTTTTCAAGGCAAGTGAAAGGAAAAGCGTCATGGCCTGTTGAAAATGATCTGGAAGCTTTGCAAAAGCTAGTCCCGGAAATCGTGGTCAAGGATATTGCAATTGTCGTGGGGGAAAGTGTCTTTCATGATGCACAGAAAGTGGCCGACTGGCTGATGGAATATATAGAGAAAACGGGATAGAGTCGGGTTAGACGTGATTATCGCCGGGAAGGGGGGAGCATCATGTCTTTTGCTTCAGAAACAAAAAAAGAATTGACACAAATCGAATCGGATGATTGCTGTGTGAAATCCGAAGTGGCCGCTTTTATTCGCATGAACGGGGTCTTGTCCTTTTCCAATAAACAGCTGAGCCTGGATGTGCAGACGGAAAATGCTGCCATTGCCAGACGTCTTTACACGAATTTAAGAAGGTTATATCCTTATAAAGTAGAGTTGCTCGTCAGGAAAAAAATGCGGTTGAAGAAAAATAACGTGTATATTTGCCGAGTAAGAGATGGGGCCAAACCCCTGCTGGAAGATTTGCAAATCGTCAAAGGGACGTTTCAATTTGAAAACGAAATTCCAAAGCCGTTGATCAAAAAGAAATGTTGCCAGCGGGCGTATCTGCGTGGCGCATTTTTGGCGGGTGGCTCAATCAATAACCCTGAGACGTCATCATACCATCTTGAAATATCATCCATTTATAAAGAGCATAGTGAATCGCTCGTGGAATTGATGAATAAATTCCATTTGAATGCTAAGTCGATAGAACGCAAAAAGGGATATATCGCCTATTTGAAGGAAGCCGAGAAAATCTCGGATTTCCTAAGTATTGTAGGCGCACACGTCTCTTTGATGAAATTCGAAGACGTCCGTATCGTCAGGGATATGCGCAATAGCGTCAATCGCTTGGTCAATTGCGAAACGGCCAATTTGAATAAGACAATCGGGGCTGCGCAACGGCAAGTGGAGAATATTAAATTCATCCAAAATACGATCGGGTTGGATCAATTGCCTGACCGTTTGCAAGAGATCGCCCGGTTGCGAGTAGAAAACCAAGATATTACTCTGAAAGAATTGGGTGAATTGGTTTCGGGTGGTAAAGTGAGTAAATCCGGTGTCAATCACCGACTACGAAAAATCGAAGAAATTGCGGAAAATCTCCGTAGCGGGGGAATTGGCAGCGTTTAAACCAGTTGCCGAAAATGAGAGGAGTTGGTCAGTCATGGCGGAACGGACAGTTGAAGTGAAAATGAAAACAGGGCTGCAGGCACGGCAAGCGGCCCAATTCGTCCAAGAGGCGAACCGGTATACATCAGATATCTTCCTGAAGAAAGAGGAACGTCAGGTAAATGCGAAAAGTATCATGGGCATTATGAGTCTTGCGATTGCCCGTAATACGACGATTACTTTGATTGCCGAAGGGGTCGATGAGGAACAGGCACTAGATGCCCTCGTCGCCCTTGTTGAAAATGAAAACTAGAAGAAACTGAAACCGTTACCGTTGCTGTACAATAGGGAACGGTTTTTGTTTTCCTTAGAACCCCCCACATTTTGCTGCAACGACCATAATTTCGGGTAATCGCTCATACTTTTGCTCAAGCGCTTATAACTATTGAGGACCGCTCATACTTCTGCTGAAGCGCTCATAACTATTGAGAACCGCCCATACTTCTGCTGCGGCGCTTATAACTCTGGAGGACCGCTCATACTTCGGCTGCAGCGCTTATAACTATTGAGGACCGCTCATACTTCGGCTGCAGCGCTTATAACTATTGAGGACCGCTCATACTTCGGCTGCAGCGCTTATAACT
>NZ_JBFEGI010000015.1:0-69014 GCF_047228905.1 Sporosarcina sp. 179-K 3D1 HS | reverse complement strand
TGCAGGCTTCCAAAAGAATAAACTTATCTTATCTGATCCACGTCTTCTTATGAAGGTGTGGATCTTTTGACGCTTACTATAACTCCGGAGCACCGCTCATAAATTCCTGCGTGCGCTTATAACTCCGGAGCAACGCCCATAATTTCCCGCGAGCGCTTATAACTCCGGAGCACCGCTCATAAATTCCTGCGTGCGCTTATAACTCCGGAGCTGCGCCTATAAATTCCCGCAGGCGCTTATAATTCCGAAGAAGCGCTCATACTTTCTAGCCGCATCGTACATTACTCCCGGACGATGCCGGCCTTGTAGCAGTAACGCCGGGAGACTTTCGCGTAAGAAGCCTTTCCCTTAGCCGGAAAGGCTTCTTTTGGTAGAATGAAAATACATGAAAGGGGTGCTTGGATGTTTCGTATACCTGAATCGATTGCAGATATCGGAAAGAGGCGAATAGAAGGGTTTCCGGTGGAAGGGTTTGTCTATGGGGAAGGGCCCGAACATCCGGAACTGATGCTTATCGGAGAAGCACCCGGGGAGTTTGAAATTGTCGACGGCATTCCGTTCATCGGACGGGCGGGTAAAGAGCTGATGAAATCCTTGGGGACGATCGGGTTGGCGCGGGAGGATGTCTACATCACGAGCGCAGTCCGGAGCCGGCCCTACCGCTGGGGAACGAAGAAAGAACGGGATGGGACGATGACGGAGCGGAAATACAACCGGCCGCCGACGCAAAAAGAGATTTTGGCCCACGCCCCTGTCCTGGATTATGAACTAGTCAACGTGAAACCGAAATTGATCGTCACGCTCGGCAACGTCGGTTTGCAGCGACTGCTAGGGAAAGAGGCGAAGGTGACCGAACTCCATGGACAACTGTTGGAACGCCCGATTCAATATTTGAGCGAACTCGAGGACCGGTCCTTCAGTTGGACGGAGAAACGCTACAAAATCGTACCGACATTCCATCCGGCCTCCGTTTTTTATCGACCTTCGCATCGACCGGATCTGGAAGCAGATTGGTTGGAAGTCGGGCGCATCTTACAAGAAATGAAAAGCGAAGAATAGGTGATCCGATGAAAAAACAACCGATGGAGAAAGGGGCAACCAAGCAGTTTTTCGACCTCTTGAAAGGATTGAAGTGGCCGATCGGGGTGACGGTTGTGGCCCTCCTCCTGTCATTGGCCGAAACAGCAGCGGGGCTAATTATTCCGCTCATTACAAAAGACTTGGTCGATACATTATCCAGCGCCCTGTTCAACTGGAAGACGGCGGCGTTACTGTTTGCCATTTTCATCGTCCAGGCTGTAACCGGTGGTGTCTCGTTTTATCTACTGACCTATATCGGTGAAACGATTGTCGCCGATTTGCGGAGCCGCTTGTGGAATAAAGTGCTCCGTCTCCCGGTCTCGTATTATGACGCGAATGAAACGGGCCAAACGATGAGCCGAATCACGCAGGACACGACAACGTTGAAAGAATTGGTCACCAATCATCTCGTCACCTTCATTTCCGGCCTGATTTCGATTATCGGATCGATTATCATTCTGTTCTTCCTTGATTGGAAAATGACGCTTATCATGCTTATTAGCATCCCGGTCAGTATGGCAATTATGTTTCCGCTTGGCCGGGTCATGCACAAAGTGGCGAAAGCTACACAGGCGGAAATGGCGTCCTTTTCGGGCCATCTTGGCCGGGTGTTAGGGGATATCCGCCTTGTTAAAACGTATCGGGCGGAGCCGGTCGAAGCGGAGAAGGGTGTGCAAGCGATCCGGGCGCTCTTCGGTTTTGGATTAAAAGAAGCGAAAATCCGGGCGATCATTTCGCCGGTCATGACGTTGATGATGATGAGTATCCTTGTCGTGATTCTCGGATATGGTGGGGCCCAAGTATCGAGGGGAGTCTTATCGGCAGGGACGCTTGTGGCAATTATTTTCTTTATGTTTCGGATTATCGTGCCGTTTGCACAGATGGCCCAGTTCTTCACTTCATTCCAGAAAGCGGTGGGGGCGACAGAGCGAATCCAGACGATTCTTGGTTTGGCGAGTGAACGGGCAGATGGGAAAGAAATTGTTCCGAAGGGCAGCATCCGATTTGATGGTGTTTCGTTTTCCTATGAAACAGGGAAAGAGGTATTGGCGGGTGTGACGTTCGAGGTGCATCCGGGGACCGTCACCGCATTTGTCGGGCCGAGCGGGGGCGGGAAGACCACCATCTTTTCATTGTTGGAAAGGTTTTACACGCCCGTGGAAGGTGAGATTACTATAGAAGAAACGCCAATTGACACGATCGCCTTGTCGGAATGGCGGAGGAAAATCGGCTATGTCTCCCAGGAAAGCCCGTTGCTGAGCGGTTCGATCCTCGATAATATTGCGTATGGTCTGGATCGACGCCCCTCCATGGAGGAAGTCCGGCGTGCGGCGGAAGCCGCGAGTGCACTCGACTTCATCGAGGCGATGCCTGACCAATTTGAGACGCTGGTCGGCGAACGGGGAATGAAGCTTTCGGGCGGACAGCGGCAGCGAATCGCCATTGCCCGTGCCTTGCTCTATAATCCGGAAATCTTGTTGCTCGATGAGGCGACGTCCAATTTGGATAGCGGCTCGGAAACCCATGTGCAAGAAGCGCTCACCCGTCTAATGGAAGGGCGTACGACACTCGTAATCGCACATCGGTTGGCGACGATCCTTCATGCGGATCAATTGATCTTCTTGGAAAAAGGGATGATTACCGGGATTGGAACTCATGAGGAGTTGTACCGGAATCATGCACTTTACCGGGAATTCGCACATGGGCAAGGATTATCCTGAAGGAAAGTTACATAAGAAGTTAATTCCCGTGCAGTAGGATGGAACCAATTAGGAAAGAATGAGCGTGAGAGGAGGAGGCCATTGTACAAACCAATATCGAATGCGTTTTTCAAAGAACCTGTGCTGGAGTTGGCGCATAATTTGGTCGGGCAGTATATCGTGCATGAATTGCCGGAAGGGTTGGTTGTCGCCCGCATCGTGGAGACGGAGGCGTACCATGGGCCGGAAGACCGGGCGGCACATAGTTTCGGCAATCGCCGGACGAAACGGACGGAAATCATGTTCGGGGAACCCGGTTCGGTGTATACGTATCAAATGCATACCCATACGTTAATGAATGTCGTCGCAGGACCGGTTGGCACTCCGCATGCCGTCCTCCTGCGCGCTGCAGAGCCTGTGGAAGGGCAGGAACTGATGCAGGAGAAACGCGGTAGCCACTTGAAAGTGATTGATTGGACGAATGGCCCGGGCAAATTATCAAAGGCGCTCGGTGTGACAATGAAATATTACGGCCATAGCTGGGGAGAGGAGCCGTTGTTCATTGCCGAAGGACCGGGGGCTGGTGAGGTTGAGACGGGACCTCGGGTCGGGATTGGCAATTCGGGTGAGGCGGTCCATTATCCATGGCGTTTCTATGAAAAAGATAATCCTTTCGTCTCGAAATATCGTCCATAGGTTTTAGAAGTAATGACAAGTGGAATAGTAGCCATTGAACTGAATTTCAGAAAGGGGTTTTGCGTACAATGGCGAAAATTGCAACGTTGGTAACAGACCTGTTCGAAGACTCAGAGTTTACGGAGCCTGCGAAAGCATTCCGGGAAGCTGGACATACAGTGGAAACGATTGAAAAAGAAGCGGGCAAAGAAGTGAAAGGCAAAAAAGGCGAGTCGAGCATAAAGATCGATCATGGCATCGATGAAGTGCAGCCGGACGATTACGATGCTTTATTCGTACCGGGAGGCTTCTCACCGGATCAGTTGCGGGCGGATGACCGCTTTGTACAGTTCACGAAACATTTTATGGATGAGAAAAAACCCGTATTCGCCATCTGCCATGGTCCTCAGTTATTAATTACGGCTAAGGCGTTGGAAGGACGAGGGGCAACCGGTTATAAATCCATTCAAGTGGATATGGAATATGCGGGCGCCAAATATATGGACCAAGAAGTGGTCGTCTGTTCCGATCAGTTGGTGACGAGCCGGACGCCTGAGGACCTTCCGGCATTCAACCGGGAGTCATTGAAATTGCTGGAAGGGAAATAATGATAGTTTCCATAAAAACCTTCGATAGCTATCATACAGCTATCGAAGGTTTTTTGTGTGGATTGGTCTCAATGCTGAATTGAAAAGGGGAAATGGGCCTGCTGAAGTGAGAGAATAAAAATATCATTATATTTCAATTAATAAACTCCACTCGCTTGGAGGACATCATGAAATGTTTTACGTTTATCTTTAATTGGGACTTTCTTTCATTTGACAAATTCATGACGGTTTGAACAAGAAGTCGATGAAGGCGGGCCCGGCTAGGTTGTCTTCCTTTCTACTATCGTGGTTTAATGATGAAGAGTATGTTAGGAAGGATTGAACAGCTTGCTTCACTATCGAACACATGAACTGAACCCAAGCTCTCCATGGGTGACTTTTATACACGGAGCGGGCGGAAGCTCCTCCATTTGGTACAAGCAGATTCGGGAATTCAGGAAACACTACAATGTGTTGCTCGTCGACCTCAGGGGGCATGGAAAATCGGATCGCGGCTTATGGGAGAAAGGGGACACCTTTGCTGACGTCTCACGGGAAGTGGTTGAGGTTCTCGATGAGATCGGCATTGAACGGACACATGTCATCGGCATGTCGCTTGGTACTATCGTGGCTCAGACGATAGCGGACCATTTTCCGGAACGGATTAAATCGCTCATCTTGGGCGGGGCGATCATACGATTCGACATTCGGACGAAATTATTGCTCTGGATGGGCAGGATGACGAAACGATTTATACCCTATATGTTACTCTATCAGCTATTCGCCTACATCATCATGCCTTTGAAAAGACATGAGGAGTCCCGGTTGGCTTTTGTAAATGAAGCCAAGAAGATGTGCCAGAAGGAATTCATCAAATGGTTTTCCTTGACCCGCCTTATTAATCCGTATCTGTCCCGTCTGCAGGTTTCGACGACGGCTATTCCGACTTTGTTTTTGATGGGGGATGAGGATTATCTATTCATCCCACCGATCAAGGAAGTTGTCCGACAAAATGAAGGGTTTGAATTTATCACCATCAAAAATTCCGGTCACGTTTGCAATATCGACCAACCGGAACAATTCAACCGATTTTCGATCGATTACATAACGAAAATCGAACAAAAAAAAGCCGTCCTCCCAGTTGGGTGACGGCTTTTTTGTTACTTAGGAAACTATAAAATCTCAGCCTGTGGATATTCTACTAAGCCGGCATGGTTCCGTCTAGGCTCCGGGCGCCAGAGGCTCGGGGTCATAAGTCAAAGCTGCTCAAGAACCGTGCCTTAATTTCTGCAAATTACGCAGAAATACGGCAAATCGAACCCTTCGCTGTTCGATTGGCAAAAGACGCCACGCCGCATCTTCGTCTTATGCCTGTCGCCTCTAGGCAGGCGCCCTGCGCTTTTGTTCTCCTATTATGCATGTGCCAGTTCAAGTTGAACAGCCGGACCGAAGAATTCGAAGTGGACTTTTTCTTTCGGCATGCCCATTGCGTACAACTCAGAGATGACGACCTGCATGAAAGCAGTCGGACCGCACACATAGACGTCGCCGCCTTGCAATACGTTCGCTTCCAAGAAAGCACGGTTGATGAACCCGTCGCCTTCCTCTGAATAAAGGACGGCATATTTCGCATCCTTCATAGAAGCGGCCAACCGTTTAATGTCCGTGTCGAATGCTTGGTGTTTCCGTGTACGGGCCGAATGCAGGAATGCAACCGGACGTTCAGGTGATGTGTTGGCAATCGTTTCGAACATCGCCATCATCGGAGTGACGCCTACACCACCGCTAATGAGTGTGACAGGTGTTGTGCTCTCCGTATCCAAGTAGAAATCACCCGCAGGTGCGCTCACTTCCAATGTGTCGCCGACGTTTGCTTGTCGGTGTAAATAAACGGATACTTTTCCGTTTATCTCGCATTCGTCTTCCCGTTTAACTGAGATACGGAATTGTTCTCCATTTTCCGCTTGCGATAGGCTGTATTGGCGATTCAATGTATATTTCTCGCCTGGGATTTGTACTTTCACAGTAATATATTGCCCTGGTTTGTAAGAAGGCAAATTCTGTACATCGACCGGTTTAAGGTAGAAGGAAGTGATGACTTCACTTTCTTCCACTTTGTCGACGATAGTGAAGTCTTTAAATGTTCTCCAGCCGCCATCTGCTTGTTCTGCTTCATCGTACATCTCTTTTTCAATGCCGATGAAAGCGTCGGCGATCACGCCATAGGCTTCGCCCCAAGCGGCGATGATTTCCGGAGTTGCCGCATCGCCAAGCACTTCTTTAATGGCTCCGAGGAGATGATAACCGACAATCGGATATTGGTCTGCCGTAATGCCGAGTGATCTATGTTTGTGCGCAATTTGCACGACCGCCGGAATGATAGCACCCAAGTTGTCGATATTAGCCGCTGCTGCATAGACCGTGTTGGCCAATGCGGTTTGTTGGCGGCCTTGGGATTGATTGGCGTGGTTGAAGATGTTTAAAAGTTCAGGGTGTTCGTTAAACATGTTTTTGTAAAAGACAGTTGTAATTGTTTTTCCATGTTGCTCCAATACGGGTACGGTTGATTTGATAATGTCGATTGTCTCTTGAGATAACAATGCAGGCACAACCTTTCTTGTTTTAATGATTTAACAATAATCCATTTTTTTGATGAAAGCTATATAAAAAATATAACTTTAAACAATGTTAGTCGTTTTGACACATTCCATTCAAACTCTTGACACAATTATGGTGACAGTTCTTTATTGCAAGGGCCGCAAAGGCTATAATAGTATTAGAAAGTGCGGTGATATTATGCGTTTGACAATGTATACAGATTTTTCATTGCGCCTGTTGATTTATTTAGGTGCGAAAGAAACGGGAGAACTGTCTACCGTCCAGGAAATTTCAGATGCATATAAGATATCGAAAAATCATTTGACAAAAGTTGCACATGAATTGGGGAAAATGGGTCTAATTGAAACAGTACGTGGCCGCGGAGGTGGGATCCGTTTGAAAGTCGAGCCGGAACAGATCAATGTCGGCGAATTGGTACGGAAGACGGAAGATGATTTTCACCTTGTGGAATGTTTCGTTAAAGGGTCGACGAAATGTGCCATTGCTCCCGCATGCCGCTTAAAAGGAGCATTGGCGCAAGCGATGAATGCGTTTTTAGCGGTACTGGACAACTATACCATTGCAGATTTTCTAGTTAATAAAGATGAGTTGGCCGCCTTATTATTTGAGCCGTCTTTGTGATAAAATAAATTGGAATTAACTTAATTAACTGATATGAAGTAGGGGGAACAGGTACATGGGAAAAGTTTTAGTCTTCGGCCATAAAAATCCGGATACAGATTCAATTTGTTCGGCAATCAGCTATGCGTATTTGAAGCAGCAACTGGGAATGGATGCGGAAGCAGTCCGCCTAGGTGCTGTGACAAACGAAACGGCATATGCACTTGAATATTTCGGTTTTGAGGAACCCCGCTTAATTGAAAAAGCGAAACCTTATGCTGAACAAGTCATCTTGGTCGACCATAATGAAAAGCAGCAAAGTGTCGATGATTTGGAGCTTGTGCAAATACTGGAAGTGGTGGACCACCATCGGATTGCCAATTTTCAAACGAACGATCCGTTATATTACCGCGCGGAGCCGGTCGGGTGCACAGCGACCATCTTAAACAAGTTGTACAAAGAGAATGGTGTGGAAATCCCGAAGAATATTGCGGGTCTCATGTTATCTGCACTCATTTCCGATTCCCTCTTGTTTAAATCACCGACGTTCACAGAGGAAGACCGGGTTGCAGTGGAAGAGTTGGCTGCCATCGCGGGTGTCGACGCGGAGGAATATGGACTGGCTATGCTAAAGGCAGGCGCCGATCTAAGTGGTAAATCCTTGGAAGAGCTCGTCACGTTGGATGCAAAAGAATTCACGGTCGGCGATATCAAAATGGAGATTGCCCAAGTGAATGCAATCGACATTAACGAAGTGATGGACCGCCAAGCGGAAGTGGAGCAATTGCTGGAAGGCATCATCGCCAAAAAAGGCTTGAATCTGTTCTTGTTCGTCGTCACTGATATTCTGAATAACGATTCTGCTGTCTTGGCATTAGGAGATGCTGCTGTACGTGCAGCCGCCGCGTTCAATGTGGAGCTTGACAACAACAAGGCGACCTTGCAAGGTGTCGTTTCCCGGAAAAAACAAATCGTTCCTGTGCTAACAGAAGCGCTTAAATGAGAAAAAGGCCATGCCGTTGAAACGGTGTGGCCTTTTTGGTCCTTGTTACGGGGCCACGGGGCAGTTGCTTGCGTTCAAGCGGGTGTTACTTGCGTTCATTTAGGGTTTGATTGCATGAAAATAGGATTTGCTTGCACTCGGTGTCAGGTTGCTTGCACTCAACGCCCACTCTCTTTCAAACAGGGACCTTTTACCCCAATTTTTGCTGTCCAACGCGCAGCTTCCTTACAAGTCCAGCGGTTTCATCGCAGGGCCTTCCAACACAGAGCCGTCTTTCCGAAAACGTGAGCCGTGGCACGGGCAATCCCAGGTCTCGTCGCCTTCATTCCATCGGGTCCGGCAGCCCATATGCGTGCAGATCGGGTTACCGATCCGGGTCAAGTGGCCGCCTGCGAATTCTTTCAGCACCAAACCGCTCGTTTTTAAAGCTTGCACTAAAAATGAGCCGAAGCCGGTGCGGTCGGGCGAGTACAGGGCCGCTGCCTTATTGGATTGTCCGAGGATCTGGTCGCTGATGATGTGGGCACTTGCCAAGGAGTTGGACAATCCCCATTTTCGGAAACCGGTGCATAAGTAAATATGCGGCATGCTGGAGGAAATGACCCCTGCATATGGAATGATGTCCGGCGTTTGCGGATCTTGGGCCGACCACCCATGGGTCGGGGCTGATAGTTGATAGACGTCCTGTATCTCTTGGTAAAGTCGGTCATAATGCACTTGGGTCTCCTTTTCCGTTCCGGCTTGATGGCCTTCACCTGACAGGAGGAAATAGGTCTTTCCATCAATTTGGGCTGTCCGGACCGACCGTTTCGGCGAATCAACCGAAATGTATTGTCCTTGCAAAGGCATTGCCGCTTCAGCCGCCACAATATACGAACGGTCAACGAGCAGCTTCATGATTTGCAAACCTTTGATCGCTTCTACCGGATAATGCGTGCAAAGGATCAACTCATTGAACCGGACTTCCACTCGGGACATGAGGACCAAGTAACGCTTATCCAAATCCATCCCCAGCACATCCGAGTGCTCGTAAATACGGGCCCCAGCCTCGATGGCAAGCTGGGCCAGCCGTTGACCGAAACGGACAGGATGGATTTGGGTTTCGCCTCTGATTGTCAACGTTGCCTCCACTGGAATTGGCAATTCGAAGTTTTTGCCGAAATCCCCGGGTATGCCAAGCTCTTGATACGCTTCCATCTCTCGCCGCAACATGTCTGTCCCTTGCTTCGTTTGGGAAAAGAGGATGGAATCTGCCATCAACAGCTCATCTGCTTGGGCAATGGATCTTCCGAAATCCACCGCTGCTTTATTGACATTATAGTAGGTCCGGGCGTTTTCCTTCCCGAACTTTTTCAGTAAATTGGAATAGACAAAGTCATGCTGAACGGTCAATTTTCCAGTCGAATGGCCCGTCGCTCCTTGGAGAATCGAATCTTTTTCGAGCAGCACGACATTTTTCCCGGCCTTCGCGAGAAAATACGCATTGGCAATTCCGCTCAACCCGCCTCCGATGATGCAGACGTCGCACTCGATGTCGTTGCCGAGCGGGGGGGAAGGTTCTCGGGAGTAACCCGTTTGTAGCCATAATGATGAAGTCATATCGCAACCTCCGTTTTCTAATCAATAGCTCCTCGGCGGAATTACGTCCGGGTTAAATCAATTAGTGAAATCTGTCTACTACTTCTCATCTTGAACACAACTCGCTAGGCATATACATTGTTGTTCGTACGGCTTCTATTTAAAATGAAATAAAAAGGCGGGATTCCGATGAAAATAGAAATCTGGTCAGATTATGTATGCCCATTTTGTTACATAGGCAAACGGCGGCTGGAAGAGGCGATGCAGGAAACAGGATTGGGGCGTCAGGCCGAAGTGGTTTTCAAATCCTATCAATTGGATCCCCATGCCCCTGAATCAGCCGACGAATCCGTGGTGGCCGGACTCGCCCAAAAATACGGCATAAGCATTCAAGAAGCGCAACAGATGTTAGACAATGTCGCGGAACAGGCAAAAACGGTCGGCTTGCAATTTGATACGGAGGCGATGAAGCCGGCCAATACATTTCAGGCGCACCGTTTGGCGAAACTGGCGGAGCGGGAAGGGGTTGCGGCAGAGGTGGTCGAACGCCTGTTGAAAGGGCATTTCATCTTAGGAGAAGTGCTTGGACAACAGGATGTTCTCTTGTCCATTGCGGAGGAAGCTGGAATGGATAGAGCCCGAGCCGAAGAAATGCTTGCATCCGACGAGTTTTCGGAAGAAGTGCGCTCGGATATCGAAGAAGCCGGGCAATTGGGTGTTCGTGGCGTTCCGTTTTTTGTCATCAATCGGAAATACGCCATTTCAGGCGCACAACCTTCCCAGGTCTTTGCTGATGCCCTTCGGAAGGCAGCGCAAGAGGAGTCTTCTACAGGTGAATAAAGCCAATGAAAAACGGACCTAGGAATAATCATTCCTGGTCCGTTATTTCATTTACTGTGCGGGATTTGCTTCCAGTTCAATGATGATTTTCACATCATCGCCTACAAGGACGCCGCCTGTTTCCAGAGCTTGGTTCCACGTAAGGCCGAAATCTTTGCGTTTGATTTTTCCTTTTACAGTGAAGCCGACGACTTCCTGACCCCACGGATTCGTCGCTTTCCCTTCATATTCGGCTTCGAATGTCACTTTTTTGGTGACGCCTTTGATCGTCAAATCGCCTGTGACATCGTATTCGTCATCATCCGTTTTCGCAATGGCCGTAGAAACGAACTTCATTTCCGGATGGGTCTCTGCGTCGAAGAAGTCCGCCGAGCGCAGATGGTTATCCCGGTCTTCGCTATTTGTATTAATTGTGGACATATCAACAGAGAATTCGATATTGGCATTCGCCAAATCTTCGGGATTCCCTTCGATCGTCCCTTTAAAGCTTTCAAAATTCCCTCTTACTTTCGAAACCATCATATGCTTGACAGTAAAACCTATATTGGAATGTGAACTATCGATTACCCATGTTGTCATTGTAAAAAACATCCTTTCTTTTTGTATTATCTATAACTATACTTCTAAACTATCTTGAAATCAAGGTAAATATCTTGAATTAAAGAATTTATTCCACGCAATGAAATTGTAATGAATAATACCTTGTCAAAATAGTGGATTCCAAGCATACTTATAAAGGTGAAAGCTTTTTCCTCCTCATTTACGGGCAACTCCCCTCCTTGCATCAGAATTAAATTCGGTGATCCAATCTCCCGAGCAGCACAAACTGCCTTTATTTAATCCGATGATTAAGCTGAAGTGAACAGCGTATAATGGCCTATAATAGAATGTTGGTCCACAGCCATTTTTGTGCACTTGGTGTGAGGTCGAGTTATGGAATCTTCACGTGATGCGGTGGGAAAAGGTATTGATTGGAAAGGACTGTATGTGGATGTCAAAGCATCAGTGGATAACTGATTTACGGAAAGAAATCATACAAGGCGACATTTTGATAGATGAACCGTTATGTAACTATACAATGACAAAGCTCGGCGGCTGTGCGGATGTACTGGCGATGCCGGGGACGATGGAAGAAGCGGAGGCGATTGTCCGTTATGCTCATCAGCATGAAATCCCTCTTCTTCTGCTTGGTAATGGGTCGAATATGGTCGTGCGGGATGGGGGAGTCAGAGGAATTGTACTTCATCTCTCCAAGCTAAATGCGATTCACATTGAGGGGACGCAGGTCCATGCGGAAGCAGGGGCGCTGATCATCGATGTTTCTAGACGAGCAGCAAGCGAAACGTTGACCGGATTGGAATTCGCCTGTGGCATCCCGGGATCCATCGGGGGGGCGATGGCGATGAATGCAGGTGCCTATGGTGGCGAGATCAAGGACGTCATCAAACAAGCGACCGTCCTTACGAAATCCGGGGAACGGCTGGTCTTGTCGAAGGATGAACTGGAGCTTGGTTATCGTCAAAGCATCATTGCGAAAAAAGGATACTATGTATTATCGGCCGATTTCGAACTGGCTCCGGGAAGCCAAGAAGAGATTGATGCGAAGGTGGCAGACTTGACGTTTCAACGGGAATCCAAACAGCCGCTCGAATATCCGTCTGCCGGGAGTGTATTCAAAAGACCGCCTGGAAAATTTGCCGGAAAACTGATCCAGGATAGCGGATTGCAAGGCAAAGGGCATGGGGGCGCGGAAGTGTCGTTGAAGCATGCCGGTTTTATTATTAATAAAAACAACGCGACCGCTACGGATTATATTCGGACGATTGACATGGTGAAAGAAGAAGTGAAAAAACGATTTGGAATTGAATTGGAGTTAGAGGTGAAAATTGTGGGCGAGGAGTAATCCGGATTATCCTCTATTTCCAGTCTAATCCAAAACAGGCGGATGACCTATTTCTGGGCCGTCCGCCTGTTCCATGTCTATTATTCGATTTTACAACTAATCAAAGACGGGTCGCTTACTTGGTCGTCAATAATGGGTACTTGGCACATCTTGTTATTGTGCATGAATTTAAAAATACCATTGTTAAAATCCGTTCCGATTTCCTTGAAAAATATTCCTTCAAAACGGACATCCTTGGAAAGAGTGAAGTTGATACGAAAACTGGATCCATCCTCGACTAAATAAGCCCGCACTCCTTTTTCGAATAACCCTTCACTTTCATCCCGAATGGAGCGCGCGACCGAGACGACATGAAAGTCGACAAACGTAATTTCGCGCAACAATACATTCATAAAGGAACCTTTGGTGATTTCTTCCCACCTGCTTTGCGCGGTTTGCCCAATAATAATCTGTGTAATGTTATATTGATGTGCGACCTCCTTGATCACTTTTGCAGTAGAGCGTTTTTCATTATCCTGAATAATGAATTCTTCTACTTCAAGTTCCTCGGCCAATTCCTTCCAGCTTTCCAGATACTCGGATTTTTCAGCGTCGAAATCATCGAGGGGAAGTGGATCGACAGTCAATATATATAATGGGCAGTCCATAATACTTGCCATTTTATGTCCGCGCCTGATAAGACGTTCACCATTTGGACCGTAGTAGACACAGACGAGAATACTCTCATCCATACGGCCTTTCACTTTGCCCATGACGGTAGTCACCTCTTAATGAATAGTAATTGTATTGTTCTATCAAAACTACGAAATTATATAGGACAACGGTGAGTTTTTCAAGAAGAAATTGAAGAAAGTCATCAATGTGCGACGTATCTGATATTAGTGTATAATTTCTTATGTAAACTCATCGAAGTTCCCCTAACATGGTGCCTATGGCTACCTATTATCTCGCCAGTAGCGTTACGAGTCAAGTGTACGACAAGCTGGATGAACTCCATTCTATCTCTATAATGAAGTAAGTTGCAACAATATTACGAATTTGTCGTTCGTCCCCAGTTTGAATTCAAGTCCTTTCCATATTGGAGGTATAGATTTGTTGATTATCACGATTGCTATCTTTGCCCCTTTTTTAGCTGCAGTATTAGTGCCTTTCATTTATAAGCAGATTCCCAATCGAAATATCGGTTGGTTTGTTCTGCTCGTTCCGCTCTTGTTATTTCTCTTGCTTTCCAGTTTCATACCTAATGTTGCTTCTGGAAATGTATACATACATACCATTCAATGGATTGAGTCAGCGGGGATTCATTTTACGACCTATCTAGATGGCCTTAGTCTAATTTTTAGCCTTCTTATTACTGGGGTCGGGACACTCGTTATCCTTTATTCCATATATTATTTATCGGAACGCGAATCATTAGGGCGTTTTTACGTTTATTTGCTCCTGTTCATGGGTGCCATGCTAGGAGTAGTCTTTTCGGATAATTTAATGGTGCTGTATGTTTTCTGGGAGTTAACGAGTATTTCCTCCTTTCTATTAATTGCCTTTTGGTACTATCGAAAAAAATCTAGATATGGTGCACAAAAATCAATGCTCATTACCGTTACGGGTGGAGTCGGGATGCTTGCCGGATTTATTATGCTATTTGTGATGACCGGCTCCTACAGTGTTCGGGAAATCATCTCCTCGATCGGACAATATACGGATGATAGTTTGTTCATGCCGGCGATGGCACTCATCCTGCTCGGCGCCTTTACTAAATCTGCCCAGTTTCCATTTCATATTTGGTTGCCTGATGCCATGGAGGCACCTACGCCGGTCAGTGCCTATTTGCATTCGGCTACCATGGTCAAAGCGGGCATCTATCTGGTAGCGCGTTTCACGCCTATATTCGGTGGGGAAATGGTTTGGTTTTATGCTGTCAGTTGTGTCGGGATCTTCACATTATTCTGGGGCTCGTTCAACGCAGTAAAGCAGACCGACTTAAAAGCGTTGCTTGCATATTCCACTATTAGTCAGCTGGGTCTCATCATGTGTCTGTTAGGCCTGGGCTCTATAGGTCTTCGAGAGGGCTACAGTGCGAATGCCATCCTCTATACGCAGGCAACATTTGCGGCATTATTCCATCTCATAAATCATTCGACGTTCAAAGGAGCCCTCTTCATGGTGGTCGGTATTTTGGACCATGAACTAGGCACGAGGGATATCCGGAGACTTGGCGGGCTCATGTCATTCATGCCTGCCACGTTTACGATCGCTTTGATTGGCAGTTTTTCTATGGCGGGATTGCCTCCGTTCAATGGTTTCTTGAGTAAGGAGATGTTCTTTGAGGCAATAGTAAGTATCAGGAATCTTGATATTCTTTCGACGGGAATGTTGGGATCGATGTTTCCGGTTGTCGCTTGGATAGCGAGTGTGTTGACGTTTGTTTACTCGGTGATCATTGTCTTCCAAACATTTCTGGGGCAGCATCATCCAACTAGGCTCGACCGTAAAGCACATGAAGCGCCGATTGGAATGCTGATAGCACCCTCAATTCTTGCTGTTCTTGTCCTCGGTATCTTCTTTTTCCCGAATGTGATCGGTTCTTATTTATTGCGTCCTGCGATGATGGCGGTTTTCCCGGCATTTGAGGGTGCTCCTGGATTGGTTCCGGAAATATCGGCTTGGCACGGTTTTAATCCTGCGCTCTGGATGACGGTGGGTGTGGTGGTTGTCGGGACACTGCTATACTTCTCTCTTCGGTATTGGAAGGGCATTTACAACATTGCACCAATGCGCTGGAGTCTTGACTCGCTTTACAATAGCCTGTTGATCCGGACAGAGCTAGGGGCCTCGGTCCTGACAAGAAGTTATATGACAGGTTATCTTCGGGATTACTTTACCTATATCTTCATTTTCTTCATTGTCGTTGTAGGAGGGGGCTTATTTTGGACAGGCCAGGTTACGATTGATCTATCGAATGACGCCTCGATCACCATTAATGAATACATCATCGTATGCGTCATGATGGTGGCGGCAGTAGCGATCCTCTTTGCAAAATCACGCACTTCCGCGATTATCTTGAATGGGGTTCTGGGCTATTCCATTGCCATCCTGTTTGTTGTCCTCCGGGCACCGGATCTGGCTCTCACTCAGATCATCGTAGAGACGGTAACAACAGCGTTGTTTCTTCTTTGCTTCTATTTCCTACCTGAATGGAAGAAAGAAAAGTCTCTTTGGACTACTAAAATTATCAATGGGATGATTGCCATTTCAATGGGTACCGTCGTCACAGTTCTAGGACTTGTTGTGCAGGGCAATAAAATGTTTGAGTCGATATCCGTTTACTTTGAAAATGCGTATGATCTCGCTGGGGGGTCCAATATTGTAAACACAATATTGGGAGACTTCCGTGCTTTCGATACGATGTTGGAAGTCGTTGTTCTATTCCTGGCTGGAATTGGTGTATTTGCTTTGATTAAACTGAAGGCTGGTAAAGGAGGGCGAGACGTTGAAGATCAATGATGTCATTTTAAGGACTGTCACAAAAATTGTCGTCTTTATCATTTTGACATTTGGAGTGGAACTCTTCCTATCTGGTCACCATAATCCCGGTGGGGGCTTCATTGGCGGACTTGTCCTATCTTCCGCGTTCGTCCTGCTATACCTGGTACA
The DNA here is from genome assembly GCF_047228905.1 of Sporosarcina sp. 179-K 3D1 HS. NCBI lineage: Bacteria > Bacillati > Bacillota > Bacilli > Caryophanales > Caryophanaceae > Sporosarcina > Sporosarcina sp. 179-K 3D1 HS. The sequence continues at coordinate 52,775 of NZ_JBFEGI010000015.1, read as the reverse complement.
TGATATCGAAACGGTTCACAAAGGAATTCCATTTGACTTTAAAAAAATTGCCGCTTTTGGTGTCTTGCTGGCAGTCGGTACAGGGGCAGGAGCTGTTCTGTTCGGAGCTCAGTTTCTTACACAGACGTTCGGCTACTTTCAATTACCGGTTTTCGGTGAAACGGAACTGGCAACCGTCATCTTGTTTGAAGCGGGGGTGGCGTTAACAGTTGTTGGTGTAGTTGTCACCATTATTTTAAGTATAAGTGAGGATGTGTAGCAGATGGAAACGTTCATAACGTTACTGGTTGGAGTTCTCGTCACGGTTGCGGTTTACTTGCTGCTATCCAGAAATCTGATTCGGGTTATTCTTGGCACGGCTCTCTTGTCCCACGCTGTTCATTTATTATTAATGACAATGGGGGGGCTGAAGAAGGGGAGTGTTCCTTTGTTAAGCGAAAATGCCGAGAGCTATACAGATGCTCTTCCACAGGCGCTCATTTTGACGGCGATCGTTATCAGTTTCGCAGTCACTGCTTTTTTACTGGTGCTCGCTTACCGTACATATAAAGAGACAAATTTTGACGAACTCGACGCATTGAGAGGGTTCGAAGATGAATAATAGTATTGTTATGCCTATGATTATTCCACTATTGACAGGCATTGTGCTTATCTTCTTGAGACCGTATGTGAGAGTCCAGCGGATGCTTAGCATTGTCTCCATTTTGGCAATAGCATTTGTCAGTTTATTTATTTTGAATCGCGTTCAGTCTGAAGGGATTTTGCGGCTTGATTTCGGAGGGTGGTTGCCGCCTTACGGAATATTGTTTGTTGCAGATTCCTTCTCCGTTTTGCTGGTATTGACATCGGTAGTCGTAGCTGGAGTCATTCTTCTATATTCTTTTTTATCAACTGGCAAAGAGCATGAACATATGTTTTTTTACCCCTTTGTCTTTTTCCTTCTTGCCGGTGTTAACGGGTCATTTTTGACGGGCGATCTCTTTAACTTATTTGTCTGCTTTGAGGTCATGCTCCTCTCATCTTATGTACTTATTGCGCTGGGGGGAAGAAAGGTACAACTGGTCGAATCGATTAAATATGTCGCCATTAATGTCTTATCATCTTGGTTTTTCCTTCTGGGAATTGCGTATCTCTATGGTGTGGTGGGTACGCTGAATATGGCACATCTATCGGTCCGTGTAGCGGAAGTAGGGCAAGGGCCTCTCCTGACTGTCATCAGTATCATATTCCTTGTCGTCTTTAGCCTGAAGGCCGGCCTGCTTCTATACTTCTGGTTGCCGGGCTCCTATAGTGCCCCCCCGACGGCAGTGGCCGCTTTGTTCGGGGCATTATTGACGAAAGTCGGGATCTATGCGATGTTTCGGACATTCACACTCATTTTTTATCATGAACCGGAAATCACCCATACACTTATCGGTATCATGGCTGCGGTGACAATGATTGCTGGGAGTATTGGGGCTATAGCCTATAACGATATCAGGCAGATCGTTTCCTACAATGTGATCATTGCGGTTGGATTCATCCTGGTGGGTCTTGCTGTTTCAACAGAAGCCGCATTTCAAGGATCCATTTATTATTTAATTCACGACATGATCATCAAAGCGCTATTATTTCTCCTTGCAGGTACCATGATATTTTTGACAGGCACTGCAAAGATAGGGGAAATGAGTGGACTGATCCGGAACTACCCAGTACTAGGATGGTTATTTTTTATCACGATGCTTTCGCTTACGGGGATTCCGCCACTTAGCGGGTTTATCGGAAAAGTGTACATCGGCCAAGGATCAATAGAAGCCGGGGCGTTTGTCTTGCTGGCCATCGGTTTTCTATCAAGTATTTTTGTCCTGTATTCATTACTGCGGATATTCTTGAACTGTTTTTGGGGTGAAACCATCATTAATGAAGATGATGACGTTCCTCTGCGCAAAGGATTGCTCGTTCCTGCAGTGATTTTAAGTTTGATGACCATTGCATTGGGAATTGGAGCGGAAGGGATTGCGCCGTATGTGAGCGACGCCGCAAGAACGCTGATGAATCCGGAAATATATATCGAGGCCGTATTGAATTGAAATGGAATTGGGGTGTTTTTTCCCCAACGACAAGAAGGAAGAGGTGACGAATCTTGCCCGCTCAGCTGCTGTTAAATTTATTCATAGCATTTCTCTGGATGACCTTGATGGATGAAGACGAGCTGAAGTTTACGACTTTCTTTGCCGGCTTTCTTGTCGGGATTGGAATCATTTTTTTCATGCATCGGTTTTTCGGCACCCAATTTTATTTGCGCCGGTTATATTCATCTTTCAAATTGATGCTCATTTTTATTTCGGAGCTTACCCAGTCGAGCATTATTGTGTTAAAGCAGATTTTAAGTCCAAGATTGAAGATAAAACCTGGCATCTTCAAATACGAAACGATTTTGAAAAGTGATGTGGAAGTAACGATGCTTTCGCTTCTCTTAACTTTGACACCGGGATCTGTCGTAATGGAAGTCGCCCCAGAAGGGAATTTGCTCTATATTCATGCGATGGACGTGGAGCAGTCCCGTGCAGGACTTATTAAACAGTTGAAGAATTTTGAAAAGGCGATTATGGAGGTGACCCGATGATGATTGAAATAATGCTTGCGGTCTCCATTGTCTTATTTGCCATTACCATTGCGATTGCGGTATTACGTATAATTCTCGGGCCCTCCATGCCGGACCGGGTCATTGCCCTGGATGTCATAGGCGTCAACTTGATCGCGACAATTGCAGTCATTTCAGTCATTATGAAAACAAAAGCATTCTTGGAAGTCATTCTGATCCTAGGAATATTATCGTTTATTGGGACGATCGCTTTCTCCAAATCTATCGAGAGGGGTGTTATCGTTGAGCGTAGACGAGATCGGTAAATTTATAGGGGCATTATTAATTTTAACGGGCGGAATTGCAAGTGTAATCAGTGTCTTCGGGCTCATCCGTTTGCCTGATGTGTATACGAGATCCCATGCTGCCACGAAAAGCTCGACACTTGCGGTTTTGCTGACATTGTCTGGTGCTTTTTTATACTTTTTGTTTAGTGAACATTTTATCAGTGTCCGGTTGCTTTTAGGAATTGTTTTTGTGTTTTTGACAGCGCCAGTTGCGGGACACTTGATTATTCGGGCGGCGTATCGGTCGAATGTGAAATTGGCCGATATCTCCGCTGAGGATGAACTTTACGAGGTACTGCATGGCAAAGAGGGGGAAGACAACGCGGATAGATAGAGTTCCTCTTTTTTCTGCGGGCTTTCGTATTAAATGAAAGAGCCTGTAATTTACTACCTTCTCCATTACTGCTAATTGCTATCTGAGAGATGAGGGTGTTGGATGAATTCAATTTCCTTGGACGGACTAATTTTCCTGATTGGTTTTTTTCTATTAAGTGGGGTTTTCATGACGAAGATCACATCCCGTGCAGGGGTTCCGGCATTGGTTCTCTTCATGATTTTGGGGATGGTGTTAGGTAGTGACATTACGGGGCTGATTGATTTTTCGGATGTACACCTTGCCCAGACAATCGGTATGGTTGCACTAATCGTCATCCATTTTGAGGGTGGGTTGCGGACAGATTGGAATCATGTCCGGCCGAATTTAGGCGGAGCTGCTGTTCTGGCAACAGCGGGCGTCATTTTCACTGCAGCTATTCTGGCAGGCGCGGCACATTATTTGCTAGGCCTCGGATGGTTGGAATCGTTTCTACTTGGCTCCATCGTTGGCTCAACAGATGCTGCTGCCGTATTTTCTGTGATGGCGGGACAAAACATTCGGAAGAATATGTCGTCAACACTCGAATTGGAATCAGGTTCCAATGATCCAATGGCGATGTTTTTGACCATTGCCTTCATTGAATGGCTAACCCGACCCGAATTTTCCAATGGGAATCCTTACCTTATACCTAGTTTTTTCATTCAAATGGGGATGGGACTTGCATTAGGACTTGGTTTCGGCTATTTATCTTCACGGTTGATGAACAAAATTAAGTTAGATGCGAGCGGTTTGTATGCGGTGTTGTCAATGGGGCTAGCCATTTCCATTTATAGTGTAACAACGGTAACCGGAGGAAGTGGCTTGCTCGCAGTGTATGTGGCCGGCATTCTGATCGGCAACCGGGAATTGAGCCATAGTCATTCCATTTTCCGGTTCCACGAGGGGTTTGCTTGGTTAATGCAGATCACCATGTTTGTCATTCTGGGGTTATTGGTCTTCCCGAATGAATTGACAAGTTGGAATTTAATTTGGAAAGGGCTTGTCCTGTCATTCGTTTTGATGTTCATTGCCCGACCGATTGCTGTTTTCCTTTGTACTATGTTTTTCGATTATACTTTCAAAGAGAAACTATTTCTGTCTTGGGGAGGACTCCGTGGCGCCGTCCCAATCGTTCTCGCAACATTTCCTCTCCTCGCTGGAGTACCAGATCCGTTTCTCTATTTCAATATGGTATTTTTCATTGTCTTAATGTCGGCCTTACTACAGGGTTCAACGATTTCAATCGTAGCAAGTTGGCTTGGCCTCGAAGCACAACCCCCGCCGAAACGAATTCATCAGCTGGAGCTCATTTCGATGGGGAAGGCCAATGCGGAAATGCTTGAGGTGGAAATATCGGCACATTCACCGTTCCTCAATCAGGAAGTACAAACGCTCGGACTTCCGAGAGAGACGGTCATTTCAGCCATTATCCGCAACGGTACACTCGTTATGCCTACTGGAAAAACGATGTTAGAGGTGGGGGATGTTTTATACATATTGACCGCCAAGGAACAAGTGCCGAAGGTGAAACTGGTCTTGGCGGAGGAAATTGGGATCGAAGTGTAAGAATATGCAATAGGGCTGTTACCGAGATCCGAGGTAACAGCCTTGTTTTATGTTTGGATAGGAGTTATTTACTTGACAATCAACACAGGGGCCTTCGCCCGCTTTGCCACTTTGTGGCTGACGCTTCCGAGGACCATTTCCTGGAATGCGTTCAGCCCGCGACTGCCGAGGATGACCAGGTCGAATTGGCCTTCATTGGCGTAGATAACAATGGTCGGACCGGGTTCGCCATGTTTAATGACCAGTTTATATGAAATACCTTGCTCTTTGAATAATTTCTCAATCGGCGCAATCCGATTTTTTCGGTCGATGTGTAAATCGTCTGCGCTTGCATCCAGGATGACATCCGCCCGGATTCGATCATAATCCAAGATATATATCAAATCCACGGTTGCGCCGGGAGTCAACGAAGCCAAATGAACAGCATGCTGTGCGGCCCGTACAGAGTTATCCGACCCATCTACCGCCACTAATATTTTGTTATACACATCGAATGCCTCCTTTTCTTACAGTATATGAAAAAGTTTCACAAATCTCTAATAGAAACCTTTATTATTTAAAAACATTCAAAGATCTGTTTGTTTGACCTTGTAACCCGAGAGTGAATTGCATATACTAAACTTAATCAAACTAACATTTGAATGAGGTGTCTATATGACGATAAAAGATGTTTGTGAAACTACGATTGTTCATGAAGAGGTTGTAGAGCGAATTCAAGGATTACTTCCGGATTTGGATGGGATGGTTCAAATCTTCAAAGCGCTGGCAGATGAAACGAGACTGAAGATCGCGTATTCGTTAACACTGGAAGAAGAGATGTGTGTATGTGATGTGGCTGCAGTTATCGGGTCATCTTCCGCCACCGCCTCGCACCATCTTCGATACTTACGGGATCATGCACTCGCAAAATCGAAACGCAAAGGAAAAATGGTCTATTATTCATTGGCCGACGATCATATTCATCAACTGGTGAAAGTCGCATATGACCATGCTATTGAAGAAGGTGATGATCATGGCAACGGTTAACGAAAACGAATACAGGTTAGAAAACTTAACATGCGCCAATTGTGCGCTGAAATTCGAGAGAAATGTAAAAAACCTACCATCTGTCGACGAAGCCCAAGTCAACTTCGGTGCTTCCAAATTGCGCTTCAGCGGCAGTGCCACGATCGAGGAGCTGGAAGCGGCAGGTGCATTTGACGGTATCAAAGTCGTTCCGCTGCATCAGGAACAGCGTAAGTTAGAACCAAAGACTCCATTTTATAAACGAAAAGAGAATATTGTATCTTTCATTTCCCTGATTTTCCTTTTGGTCGGGTCATTCGTCTCCTTCCGTTATGAAGAAACGCATCCTATGGCCATTGCTTTATTTGCCGCGTCTATCGTAGTAGGGGGAACGGGCATGTTCCGAACGGGTTTGGCCAATCTCGCCCGATTCGAATTCGACATGAAAACGCTCATGACGATTGCCATTATCGGGGCTGCAATTATTGGGGAGTGGCGCGAAGGGGCGGTAGTCGTGTTCCTGTTTGCGGTTAGCGAAGCCCTCGAAGCGTACTCGATGGACAAAGCGCGCCAGTCCATTCGGCAACTGATGGATATCGCGCCGCCTTCCGCACTCGTAAAAAGGGACGGCGAGCTAGTCGAATTGCTGACCGAAGATATCCGGATCGGTGATATCCTGGTTGTTCGACCTGGACAAAAAATCGCGATGGACGGTACCGTGCTGTCCGGGACCACAACTGTCAATCAAGCGGCCATTACGGGAGAGTCTGTCCCGGTCTTGAAAGAGCAGGGGGATGAGGTATTCGCCGGGACGCTCAACGAAGAGGGGGCGCTCGAGGTTAAAGTCAACAAATTGGTCGGTGACACAACCATCGCGAAAATTATCCATTTAGTCGAAGATGCGCAGGCGGAAAAAGCGCCTTCCCAAAAATTTGTCGATACATTTGCCCAATACTATACTCCGGTCATTATCGTCATTGCCATTTTGGTAGCCATTGTACCACCATTCCTCGGTGGAGATTGGAGTGAGTGGATTTACCAAGGGTTAGCTGTTCTCGTCGTCGGTTGTCCATGTGCGCTCGTCGTTTCCACCCCGGTAGCCATCGTCACAGCGATCGGCAATGCCGCCCGCCAAGGTGTGCTCATCAAAGGCGGCATCCATTTGGAGGAGACGGGGCGCCTGGACGCCATTGCATTTGATAAAACGGGAACCTTGACGAAGGGTTATCCGGAAGTGACGGACTTCATTGCAGCGGAGGGGACGGAAGCAGACCGGTTGCTCGGCATGGCAGCCGCAGTGGAATCGATGTCCCAGCATCCACTTGCGAAAGCGGTAGTCAATTTTGCAAAGGAAAACGGAGCTGGCACATACGAAGTTTCCGATTTCCAATCGGTAACTGGAAAAGGGGCATACGGCAAAGTGGATGGAGTCACAATCTCAATTGGAAGCCTGGATTGGGCTAATGAACTGACACAAGTGCCAGCCTTCATCATGGAGCAAGCCGTCGCTCTTCAGAAAGAAGGAAAAACGGTAATGGCCATCGTGCAAGAGAATCGATATGGTGGACTGCTCGCTGTGGAAGATCCGGTACGGGAAGAAAGCCGAACGGTCCTTGCGAAGTTGAAAGAAATCGGAATTCGGCATACGGTCATGTTGACGGGGGATCATCCGGGCACTGCGGCTGCAATCGCAGAAAAACTCGGAGTCACCGATGTCCGTGCCAGCCTGATGCCGGAGGATAAACTGACGGCCATCAAACAATTGAGAGACAAATACGGCCGTGTTGCTATGGTGGGGGATGGCATCAATGACGCTCCCGCTCTCGCTGCCTCCTCCATTGGGATTGCAATGGGCGGAGCAGGAACAGACGCTGCACTCGAGACGGCAGATATCGCATTGATGGCAGATGATTTACGTAATTTGCCATATACGATGAAATTAAGTAGAAAAACATTGCGAATTATTAAGGAAAACATTATGTTTGCATTAGGGCTGAAAATTGTAGCGCTGCTTCTCATCATTCCAGGATGGCTCACGCTCTGGATTGCCATTTTCGCCGATATGGGAGCGACCTTATTAGTAGTGCTAAATTCGCTGCGTTTATTGCGGATTCAAAAGTAAACAGCATAGTTCAGCCAATTGGCTTTGCGGGCCGGACGATCTGAAAAGAGCTGGGTTGGCATACCAGCTCTTTTAGATATTTAAATAAATGAAAGTAGAACTGAAATAGAATGGAGGCGGTTATGGATGCACTTGGAAGAATGGACAATGGAAGAGCAAGAGCAGCTGATCCATTTTATGACGACCAATACTTGGCCATTCCACGGAATTCCACACCCTGGCCGTGATATGATTGAAAAGGCGATTGAAGAAGGAGGCTATGAGTCGGATGAAGTAAAAACCTTCTGGGTCGAGAATGAAGAAGGTGAAAAAGTCGGCATAGTGAAAATTTACGACTTGCAAGACGAAATTCCACTCTTTGACTTGCGGATCGCTGATGTCTCGCGCGGATTGGGTTATGGTCCGAAGGCACTTCGACTCGTCGCGGAATATGTATTTGGATTGAAAGAGAAGAAAATTCGCTTGGAAGGGCATACCCGTCAAGATAATCTGGCTATGAGAAAAACGTTCGAACGGGCTGGTTTTGTCAAAGAGGCCCACTTGCGGAATGCTTGGTTTTCACCGAGGGAAAATAAGTATTATGATGCCGTTACATATGGAATCACCCGAGAGGATTTTATCATGGGAACGACTACGCCTGTTATTTGGGAAGATGGGGACAAGCCCAAGGTCTTCGTATCGCCACGGCGTATTCCGGATTTTCCGGATTCATTTGAATCGGAACGGCTTTTGATCCGGGCTCCCAAAATAGAAGATGCGCCGGATGCACTGCGTGCCATTCAGAGATCATTGGAAGGACTACGGAAATGGATGCCGTGGGCGAAACCGGAACCTGAGCTGCATATGACAGAGGAAAGTTTGCGGAAGGCGATTGCAAACTTTATTACCCGCCAAGACTTGCGGTTTCATATTTATCATAAAGAAACGGGGGAATTCATCGGGTCATCCGGACTGCACCGGATCGATTGGTCCATCCCTAAATTTGAGATTGGCTATTGGCTGTCAAAAGACTTTCAAGGAAATGGCTATATGACGGAGGCGGTTGTAAGAATTGAACAATTCGCTTTTGAACAACTCGGGGCGAGACGGGTGGAAATTCGTTGTGATGAGGCGAATATGAAAAGCCGCCGGGTAGCGGAGCGTGCGGGCTTCGTCCTGGAAGGAATCTTGAAACAAGATTCTCTGTCGCCTGATGGAAATGTTTTACGGAATACATGCATCTATGCGAAAATAGACTGATGAGGGTAGAACGGGGAAAGGGATGCCGACATGACGTCGACATCCCTTTCGTTACACGGTTCGTTTCCCCGTAAAGAGCTGGATGACAAAAATGATTCCGGCAACTACGAGTAAAAGGTGGATCAGTCCACCGCCAATTTTAAACACAAGCCCTAACAGCCAAAATACAATCAGGGCAACGATAAGCAACCAAATAATTCGGCCCATGCAGATCACCTCTTTCCTGATTACGTCTTACTTTAAAATTACCCTTCTAAAAGTCAGGCTAAACATAGAGGGGAAGGAGTAGAGGCGATACCATGCGGGAATCCAAATAGGAGGCGTTCCGGTTGGCAACACCAGGAATGGAAGACTATATCGAACAAATTTATTTGCATATTGAAGCGAAGGGGGAGGCACGTGTATCGGATGTTGCGGAATCACTCGCCGTCCTCCCTTCCTCTGTCACAAAAATGGCGCAGCGCTTGCATCGAGAAGGCTATGTCGTCTATGAACGGTATAGAGGACTTGAGTTGACGGACAAAGGGTTGAAATTCGGCAAGAAATTAGTGCGACGCCATGATTTGTTGGAGCAATTTCTCCGTATCATCGGAGTGGAAGAGGAGAATATTTATGGTGATGTGGAAGGGATCGAACATCATCTGAGTTGGAATGCCATGGATCGGATCACCGACCTGGTGGAGGCATTGAATCAAGACGAAGAGTTCGTCCGGAAATTGAAAATGGGAAGAGAGAAAGAAGGCGATTGGGAATGAAAGAAGTGCAACCTGGTACAACGACCGAATTGGAAGTCATCGAAAGAGAAGGCTCAAGATGGATCTTGGAAGGCGATGTAAGGATGAATGCCTCTGATGCGGACGAGGCCATTCAAGAAGGGGATCGGGTAACCGTGTTTCTCTATGTCAACCGGCGCAAGGAACTGTCCGCCACGATGCAACTCCCTCACGTGACTATCGGTTCGTACGGCTGGGCCCGCGTCATCCGGGTCGATGCCAAGGAAGGGGTCTATGTCGATATCGGGGCTCCTGTGGAAGTGCTGGTGAATAAAGCGGATATGCCCAGAATCCGTGCCCTATGGCCACAAACGGATGATATGCTCTATATGACATTACGTACCGATTTGGGAGGCAATCTGTTTGGCAGGCTAGTGACTGAAGAGAGAGTGCTCGAGCTGATTGCAGAAGCGCCTAGTGACGTAACGAACGCCAATTTGAAAGCAAGGGCATATCGTTTATTGCCTGTAGGATCTTTCCTATTAAGCATTCCGGAAAACTACCGGATTTTCATTCATAATACCGAAATGGAGAAAGAGCCGCGCCTGGGCGAGGAGCTGGAAGTCCGGGTGATCGGGGTCCGGGACGACGGGACGTTAAACGGCTCCCTGCTGCCGCGAAAACAAGAGCGCCTAGCGGACGATTCGGAGGTTATTCTTCGTTATTTACAAGACAGCGGAGGACAAATGCCATTCACCGATAAATCCACTCCTGATGAAATCCAGGAGATGTTTGCAATGAGCAAAGGGTCTTTCAAGAGAGCGCTCGGCAGACTGATGAAGGAAGGGAAAATCACCCAGGAAGATGGATGGACCAGGTTGAAATAATTGCTCGTCGGGAACTTTTCCGAGTCTCCCATCGTATTAATCCGTAAAGGAGAGGAGAATGACTATGAGACGGTTCATCACGACACTGGCGGCCATTTTGCTGACGTTTGGTGTCTTATTTCCCCAAAACATCCATGCTGAGAAGGCAATCGATGAAAAACTCGGTGTCCCTATTGTAGTGTATGGCGCCAATTTATCAGAGGCTGAGAAAGAGACGATGAAAAAAAGCTTGGGAGTTGACCAAGAGGCCGAAGTCGAAGAAATTATGGTCGATGGCAGTGACCTTGTCAAATATATTAAGAACGGCAATAGTCAGGCAAGAATGTATTCATCTGCCAAAATTACGCGTCAAGATGCAGGAAAAGGACTCGTTATTTCTATTGTCACAGAAGAGAATATTACGGAAGTGACAGCGGACATGTATGCAAACGCCATGCTGACAGCGGGAATCGAGGACGCCATCGTTGAAGTGGCGGCTCCGAAAAAAGTGTCGGGTCACTCCGCACTTGTTGGAATTTACAAGGCGTATGAAGTGACAGGTGAAACACTCGATACCGAACGGACAGATGTGGCAAACGACGAGTTGAATCTGGCAACAAAATTCGCAAAAGACTCCGGCATCGAGCAGGAGCAAGTGACAACCCTCCTGACGGAAATCAAGAAGCAGATCGCTGAACAAAACCCGGCAACCAAGGAAGAAGTCGAGCGGATCGTCAAAGAACAATTGTCCAAATTGAATATTGAGTTAAATGAAGCCGACCGCCAATTGCTCATCGACTTGATGGACAGGATCCGGAACTTGGACATCGATTTCACCAAGTTTTCCGATCAACTGAATGACATGGCTTCAAAAATAAAAGACAAAATCGGTGATATTGATCCCGGCTTTTGGGAAAAAGTGAAACAATTTTTTGCTGACCTGTTTGAATCCATCCAATCTTGGTTTAAATGATAGGTAAGAGGGGCTGTCCGGTAAATCGGATAGCCCCGTTTTTGGAAGGGGCGTAGAGTTCGGCAGCGTTATGAGCGCTTGTGAAGAAATATGAGCGGTTCTCTGCCGCTATAAGCACTTGTGGCGAAATATGGACGGCCGCGTTCGACTTATGGGCGGTTCATTGAAAATATAGGCGTAAAACATTTTTTATGGGCGTTTGTGGAAAGATATGAGCGATTACCAAAAAGCGAGATATTTGAAATCAATCGATGGAGATGATACACTTCGATTACCTTGAATTCAAGATAATGTGAAGGGAGAAATTTTTATGCGATTAGAAGGAATCCATCATGTGTCCGCCATTACAGCGGATGCGGAGCGGAATTTTAATTTTTTTACTAGGGTGCTCGGTATGCGGCTCGTGAAGAAGACGGTGAACCAAGACTCGACGTCCTCCTATCATTTATTTTACGCGGATGCGGTCGGTACACCAGGAACGGATATGACGTACTTTGACATTCCGATGGCGGGGAAGACGTACCCAGGTGTTTCCAGCATCAGTAACACGGCATTCCGGGTCATGTCCGAGGAAGCACTTGATTTTTGGAAACAACGATTTGCAACACTGGGCATTGAACACGATGCAGTAGAGGAGCGGTTCGGTCGCAAAACATTGGCATTCCGTGACCAAGAAGGATCCCGGCTCATGTTGGTCGTCGATGATGGAAAAGGGATTCCGTACGGTATTCCATGGGGCCGCGATGATATTCCGGAACAATACGCTATCGTTGGATTGGGTCCAGTCACCTTGACTGTCCGCCGTGCGGAAGCGACAGTCGATATGCTGACAACGGTGCTTCATTTCAACGAAATCGGATCCTATCCTTCAAATGTGGCAGGCATGCCCAACATCCGGGTATTTTCCACAGGGGAAGGCGGACCGGCTGGGGAAGTCCATGTCGAAACGAGGACAGATCTGCCGATGGAAAGACCCGGCCGTGGGAGTGTACATCACGTAGCATTCCGCATTAAATCTATGGATGACTACGATCGGTGGGACAACTGGCTGCGGAGCCGAGGCTTCATGACAAGCGGGCTAGTCGACCGATATTACTTCAAATCCATCTACTTCCGGGAGCCGAATGGCATTCTCTTTGAGCTGGCGACTGATGAACCGGGTTTCGCGACCGACGAGCCGTTGGAATCATTGGGCGAAACACTGGCCCTCCCACCATTTTTGGAGTCGCGGCGGGAACAGATCGAAGGCTCGCTACGGCCATTGGACTTTTGAGAGAGCAGGCGGCAAATCGAGAAAAATCGTAACTAATTTGCCGAAAAGTCGAAACATTAATTTAACCGTGTAAGCCCAATCTATGATAAAGTAATAAAAAAGTTTATCTCCAACCGTCAGGCACAAGCGTACAGGATGGAGCGCAGCTTAGAAAGGGGTAATAACATGGAATTCGAATTTGTGGAACTCGGCGGAGACGCTTTTGCATTTCGCAAGCAAGAGGATGGGAAGACAATTGCAGAAATTACATGGACGTTATTGGGAGATGTCATGGTAATGGATCACACCTTTGTCTCGCCTGCTCTACGGGGCCAAGGTGTTGCCAAGCAACTGTTGGACCAGGCCGCAGCGTATGCACGGGAGAATGACCTGAAGATGGAAGCGGTCTGCTCTTACGTTGTGACCGCGTTTGACCGCTATGCGGAATATGATGATATCAAAGCATAAGCATATTAAAAGGCAATCCTCCTCGATTCTGGTGGATTGCCTTTTATTCATAAGCTGACATGTAGATCCCTCACACTGACATCATGATGAAATGAACAATCGTCGTTAACGCAGATGCTCCGGCGACTGTATACAGCATGTCGACAGGGCTGAAAATGAGCTCTTTCTCCATTTGTATCGTCCCCTTTTCCTAAGGTGTAATTCTGTATATCTATATAAATACCCAACATTTTCCGGGGTAAACTTCGTAACCTAAAAAAACATCCCTCGGCCAGTCTCCAGGCAAGGGATGTTTCATTTTTACTGATTAGCGTCAAGAAGGTGTTCAGGAGTGCGAACCGTCTACCGTGTCCGTTCTGCAAGCCATAACGAAAGTTGCGGAAATACGATGACTATGACGAGAACAAAGATCATCAGTACAATAAAAGGAATTACACCCTTTACGACGGCCCCTAGTTTTTCTTTCGCAATGCCACTGACGACAAATAAGTTCAGACCGACCGGTGGAGTAATCATACCCAATTCCATATTAATCGTCATGATGATGGCAAAATGGATCAAGTTGATATCAAAATGTTTCAGCATTGGAAGTAAAATCGGTAGTGTAATCAAAATGATTGAAACAGCTTCCAAGAACATTCCCATGAAGAAGAACAGGATATTGACCATAATCATGAATGTCCATTTATTCACATCACTCGCTGAAATCCATGCACCGATTTGCTGTGGAATCTGCGCATTTGTCAAATACAGGCCGAACAAACTGGCTGCACCGATAATTAAGAAAATCATCGCCGTAATATTGACCGATTCAACGATAATTGGCTTGATATCTCTCCAATGAAGTTCCCGATAAATGAATGCAGAAACAATGATACCGTAGAATACTGCGATTACTGCTGATTCAGTCGGTGTAACAACCCCACTGTAAATACTTCCAAGGATCAGGACAGGCAAGAATGCGCCCCAGATCGCTTTAAGCGAACTTTTTCCCCGTTGCTCCCAAGTCGCTTTTTCTCCTTTTCCATACCCATTTTTCTTGGCATAGAAAATAGCGGAAACGATTAAGACGCCTCCAAGTAATAGACCAGGAATTACACCGGCCATGAAAAGCTTTCCGATTGATTCTTCTGCGGTAATCCCGTAGATGATCAATGGAATACTTGGTGGAATCAAAATCCCTAACGTACCCGCCGCGGCAACAAGGCCCATCGAGTACTTTTTATCATATCCTGCTTGAACCATTGCAGGGATCATGATCGAACCGATTGCTGCTGCCGTCGCCGGACTGGACCCGGAAATGGCGGCGAAAATCATACAAGCCATAATCGTAACGACGGATAGACCGCCTGGCAGATGACCGACCCAAGATTTGAGCGCTTCAATCAAGTACTTTGATATTCCCCCGCGAGCAAGCAAAACACCAGCCAAGACGAATCCTGGAATCGCCATCATCGGGAAGGAGTCAAGCGCCGTGAAGATCCGCTGCGGAACCATATTCATATTGAAGTCGCTTTGCATTAAAACAATCATAGTGGAAAGGGCAAGACTGATGGCAATCGGAACCCGCAAAACGAGTAGGCCGAAGAAAATACTAAGTAATAGGATTATCATATTGCACGTCCTTTCCTCTCACTATGTTGACAAGCCGTTCAACGAAACGTAATAAGAACATCGTTCCGGAAATCGGCAAGATCAAATAGACGATCCACATCGGAATCCCGACATCCAAGGAAACCATTCCGGATGTAAATCGGTTTTCAACCAGGATGATGCCGTAATAGGTGTAGACCGCACAAAATGCAATGCTGACCAAGGTTGCAAAAAGGTCTACAAAAAATTTAGCTTTCTTTGGAAGCTTGTCATAGACGATATCCACTTGGATATGCTGATTGTGACGCAATGCTAAAGAGAAGCCTAAAAAGACCCCCCAAATGATGACGTAACGGACGACTTCTTCCACCCATGCTTTCGGTTCATTGAACACGTACCGCATGAGAACGCCGTAAAAGATCAGGGTAATTCCCGCGAAAAAGAACGTACCCGCTGAAACTTCTTCAAATAAGTTCCAAAACTTTTTCAACTTTTTCATGTTTCGCACTCCTACTCCTTCTTCGCCTAATCAAAAACGCAAGTGACTATCGGACACATTCCAAAACATGGAATACGCTGTGTGAAAGTTTTACGGGTGTCGATCCCTGGAAGATCGACACCCGTTACATATTACTGAAGACCGCGAATACCATCGATTAGTTCAGGAGTGATCGTTTCAGTGAACTCATCGTATACAGGTTGAAGAGCATCAATTAATGCTTGGCGCTCTTCGGCAGTCAACTCAAGAACTTCAACTTTTCCAGAGTTTTTGATGTTATCCAAGCTTGCCGCGTTTTCATCGGAAGCGAGTTGCCACTCAAGTTCTGTCGCTTCTTTCAAAGCTTCTTCCACTTGTGTGCGGATATCTTCTGGCATGCTTTCCCAGAATGGTTTGTTAACGAAAATTGCATAGTCCAGACGTCCATGCTCACTAAGAGTCATGTATTTTTGAACTTCTTGATATTTTTGTGTGTCAATGTTGTTGTATGTGTTTTCTTGTCCATCAACAGTACCTTGTTGTAGAGCAGCATACGTTTCACCGAATGCGATCGTTGCACTTCCAGCACCTAGTGCTTGGAATTGAGCTTCTAGCACTTTACCTGCTTGCGCACGGAATTTAAGGCCTTTGAAGTCTTCTGGATTTTTCAAAGCGTGCTTGTTGTTCGTGAAGTGTTTGAAACCATTTTCCCAGAAAGCAAGTCCCATGATATCGTTAGCAGCCAATTTATCACTGTTTAGAAGTGTTTGAGCTACATCACTCTCAAAGAATTTGCGAGCGTGTTCTTGGTCGTTAAATAGGAACGGCATGTCAACATACTGCCAACGTGGGTCCAATTTAACCATTTTTGTAACAGATGGAGCGATCATGTGGACGTTGCCGGATACAAGCGCATCCAATTCGTCGTTATCTCCGTAAAGTTGGGAAGATGGATACACTTCCACTTTTGCCTTGCCGCCCGTTTTTTCTTCTACTAATTTAGCGAAGTGGTCAGCAGCTTGACCTTTAACACTATCAATCGATGTTACGTGCGAAAACTTGATGATAACCGGTTTATCGTCAGAAGCTTTTTCGCCGGAACCTGTAGAGCCTTCGTTCGCTTTGTCGCCAGAACATGCAGCTGCAAAAATGGCGAGCAAGCTGATGATGCTGACCAACAGAAACTTTTTCATCTTTTTTCCCCCTCTTGATGTTTTCTTCTGTGAATAAAACGTTTTCACAGATGACTATCCACAAATTAAAGATTAATTTGATAATTGCTAGTTTAGACGCTTTCATACAAAATTCAATATTAAGTAAGTATTGGGCTTTTTGGTCTTTATGGTATCTTGGTGAAATATATCGAAATTCCACGAAAAAAGAGATTGCACGGCGGCAATCTCTTTTCACAATATTTTTTATATTGCTCAACACGCTCCTGTTGTTGGGACCTGAATCTTTATTTTAAAGAATAATACTTTGTCGGCCTGCCGACTTGCCCGTACTGCATTTCAATGCGCACTTTCTCTTTGATGGCGAGAAAGTCCAAATACTTTCGGACTGTCACTCTCGCCATTCCGACATGCCGGGCCAGTTGCTCGGCCGTGACCGGAGACCCTTCCTCTTCGACGAGGCTAAGGAGGATTTGCTTCATTGTCAATTCATTCAAGCCTTTTGGCAATTCGATGGCATCCCCAGTGCTTCCGAGCCATTCATCGATATCTTCTTGTTTCAGCTGTTGCAACCCTTTAATCCGTTTGGTCATTTTATGGTAATCTTGGAGCGCTTTTTGGAAACGGTCGAAGCGGAACGGTTTCACCATGTAGTCGACTGCTCCGAGACGCATCACTTCCTGGATGGTTTGGGCATCCCGTGCTGCGGTAATCATGATTACATCGGAAGGGATGCGCTCTGATCGAAGTTCCACTAAAATGTCCAAGCCGGATACATCAGGCAGGAACATATCGAGCAAAACGAGATTGGGTTTCAATTTTTTGATTTGCCGGAGGGCGTCCTGTCCGTTAGCTGCGGTACCCACTAACGAAAAGCCGGTCACTTTTTCTAAAAAACCTATATTAACGTCCAATACCATCGGATCATCTTCAACGATAAAAACGGAGATGTTAGTCATTTACTCGTACCTTCCCCATATAGTCAGTGATATTGCTAAGATGTAGCGAAGTAAGTAGTATGTAGTATTTCATTCCCAAAACATGACAAACTTCATGCCAGTTCAGAATTATATAATAGTTATCTTGTATTATAACAGTTATATAGACTAATTTACATCTGAAAAGTGAAAACTCTTGTAACAGGTGCGAAGATGGGGCAGGTGTTTGAATGAAGATATCCAAAAAAAAACGCTCCCTCTCAAATTAGGAAGCGTTCTTTTCATCATTCAAGCCAACACAGGCTCTTGGATATAATAAACGTATTGGGCTGTTTCGACAGGATAGCCTTCGAACAATTCGTCAAACACATCAAGCAGTTCAAACCCTTGTTTTTCATAGAATGTCCGACCTATTTGATTGTGGCGATCGACGTAGACAAATAATTGTTTGGCATCCTGCAATTTAGATAGAGCATATTCGAATAATTTTCGTCCGTATCCATCTTGTTGATGGGAAGGTAAAATGTAGAGTGCTGTTAATTCAGAGTCTCCATCTTCATCTTTTTTCGTGAAATTGGCAAAGCCGACAGGGACTCCATTGCATTCCGCGATAAGCATGCATGTCTTTTCCATTCGTTTCCTTAACATGGCTTCCGAATAGGCACGGTCAATAAAATCCGTCTGAATTTCTTCGGGGATCATTCCATCATACGTAGCGCTCCACGTTTCCCGAGCGATATGTTGAACATGAATAATATCTGCTACTGTCATAGGTCGAATCATAGCGCTATCACCTCAGCAATCCTTTTTGTTATCATAGCAAAGAAATCGGGTAAAAACTATGGTTGTAATCAAATTGATATATTCGAAATGAACTAGGCACACTTACAAAACTGAGCGGCGAAACACCTATGAAATAGCGCCTGTAAGCATTATGAGTTGACAGACCAGGAGGAGTTCCTTCTGTCACCTTCTGCCAGCTGCAAGTTTCTAATCCTGGATTAAGGGGTATACTCCCTGTACAATCCAATATAAATTTACTTTGGAAGGATGATGGAAATGGCACGTAAACGAAATACATTATTGCTTGCTACATTGGCAACCGGTGCGTACGCGTACTTCAGCAAGAAAGAGAACAGAGATAAAGCGCAAGTCGCGTTCAACAATATGAAGACGAAACTCGATTCCTTTGTTCAAACGCAAAAATTGAATCGCGACCCTGAGACAAAGGCTGGTCATTCGGATCCGTACGATCTGCAGGACAACAAAATGGTGAGTGAAGGTGCACAGACGAGCGTCCATTATTACAATGAAGCGGTCCAAGACACAAAGTCTACGCCGGAAGACGATGGCCTCTACCACAAAAAGCATACTGGCGAAACTCCAATTGAAAATACGGCACAATAAACGTTGCCTCATGCTGTACGCTTCCTAACTAGGAAGCGTTTTTCTAATTCAATCAAACGGCGATTCTTTAACATAAAATAACGGTTGTCGACGGACATTCATTGTAATGCGCTAGCCTTTTGATGTATACTTTTCAGTAGTTTGAAATAGTGAAGGTGAATCTATTGAGGAAAAAAATCGGTCTTTGGACCTTGTTGATGACGACCGCGGTATTGTTAAGCGGGTGCGCCGGTGTAGAAAATAAAGAGGGAACTTTTTATAGCTTTTTTGTTAAACCTATGGATTCGCTACTCCATTTTTTCGCCGATAAGTTCAACGGAAGTTACGGTCTAGCGATCATTTTGATCACCGTACTCATCCGACTTGTCTTGATGCCGCTTATGTTGAAAAACTATAAGGCTCAGCAAGAGATGAAAGTGAAGATGGATGCGTTGCGTCCTGAAATGGAAGACATTCAGAAACGGATGAAAGAGGCACGGGAGAAAAATCTGCCGAAAGAAGAGCAGATGAAAATCCAACAGGAAATGATGGGGCTGTATTCGAAACATGGCGTGAATCCATTGAATATGGGCTGCTTGCCGTTATTGCTTCAAATGCCATTCATCATGGGGCTCTATTTTGCCATCCTGTATTCGCCAGACGTCAAGTCTCATCAATTCCTTTGGTTTAATCTGGGCGAACCGGATATGGTCATGATGCTCTTAGCCGGGCTCGTGTATTTCGTCCAAGCCCGCGTTTCGTTGTGGACGATGCCTGAACAGCAAAAACAACAGATGAAAATGTTCATTTACATGTCTCCGATCATGATCATGTTCATCTCCTTCAAGGCGATGGCCGCCTTGCCATTGTACTGGGCGGTAGGGGGACTCCTGCTCATCTTCCAAACCTACTTGGGCCGGAAGTTTTATTACAAAGAAGTGACGGCGGACAATGTTGATTTAACGGAAGTGAAGGAAGATGTTCAAAAGGTTGAAGAAGAATTGGAAGAAGATCTGGAAGAATCGAAAAACAAGAAGTCGAAAAAGTAATGAGGCAGGCTGGAGAGCGATCTCCAGCCTTTTTGGAGGGATTCACATGCAATTGAAATGGATATCGGGTATCGCCATCGTACTGGCTGCCCTCGCTTCCCTTTATTTTGTCGTCAAATCTAACTTGAATTATGCAGTGCTCGCGATGACTCTATTATTCACGTTGACCAACGGAGTGCGTGCGAAATCATTCCGCGAACAAGGTTTTGAGCGCCAATCCAAATGGATGGCCGGCATGTCTATTTTTTTCGGGATTTCATTCGTCGGTGCCTTGCTTTATCTACTATTTGGCCAATAAGACAGGAACGAAAAGCGAACCAAAGCGTCTAATTAGTAAGGTCCATCTAATTGTTTCCGCTTCGCCCATACTAGGATCGTCGCAGGAATAGTACATATGGTCATCCCTAAGAAAGCCAATTCCGGGGAGATGTCATAGAGATAGCCGCCCGGGAATGTTAGGATGGCCGTGCTAAGACTCATCGCAAATGCAGCGTACATCCCTTGGGCCGGAGCAATATGGCTGGCAGGAAGTCGTTCTGAAATAAATGCGACGAAGGCATAATGAGCCACGCCGAACGTCACGGCATGCAGCAATTGCGTGCCGATGAAAACAACAGTGGACGGAAACAGGTAGATCAATAGCCATCTGGCAGTCGATGCCAGCCCCGCAAGTAGGAACATTGTCGAAATACGGACGTTCGCTAGCAGCCGGTCCGCCCGTGTGAAAAATAAAATCTCAAACAGAACGGCAATATTTAATAGTATTCCGATCATAAAACCGTTGACCCCAAGATCGTCGAGGAAAATGAAACCGAAATTGTAGTAGGAAGCATGGGCGCCTTGCAACAAAATGGCCAGCCATAATGCGACAGCGAACCCTTTCGTAGTGAATAACGATTTGAAATTAACCTTTTGAGCAGCCCGGCCCTTAGCTATTGGCTTTCTTTGTAAAGCTTTTGGAGCGGTTTGCATGAAAAATACAGTGGCCAGCAAGAGACTCATAATCATCATAAAGAGGATGGCCTGCCCACCCCACAAGGACGTGACCGCCCCGACCAGCAAAAGGGCTACCGTATAGCCGATCGAACCGAATGATCTGCTTTTTCCGTAATGGATCCGACCGGATTTCATTAATAGAGAAGCGCCGCTTTCGACAGCGGGCAAAATCATCGGATAGACGGCACTAAACAAGATGGTGATCACTAGCAAAACAACGAATGGCGAAACGGGTAAATAGACAAGGGCCAACAGCAATGATAGTAGGGTCGTCCATCGTATTACGTGGATCATGGACAGTTTGCGGGTTAAATAGGGAAAGACCAAGAAAGTGGAAAACGTGCGTGCCACCATGCCCGCCCCCATGATGATACTCGCATGGGTGACGGATAGCCCTTTCTCCATGTTCAACCAACCTGTCCAATAGGGAAGAAAGATCCCCCACGTAAAGAAGAAAGCGAGAAAGCTTAGGGAAAGCCACCGTTGATCATTCATCGTACAAACTCCCTGTCCCGTGCAGTTATTTTGAACCCATATAATAGCATACAGATGTTAGAATGAGAAATCGTATAGAGAAGCAGATCTTGGTAGAAGGAAGGCTAGCTGTAATGAAGAACAAGAACCATATGAACCGAAGGAAAAAAAGAGGGAACGGGTTGACCATTGCCTTGTTGTTGTCCGGTTTCGTGATGA
Source organism: Sporosarcina sp. 179-K 3D1 HS (assembly GCF_047228905.1). Classification (NCBI taxonomy): domain Bacteria; kingdom Bacillati; phylum Bacillota; class Bacilli; order Caryophanales; family Caryophanaceae; genus Sporosarcina; species Sporosarcina sp. 179-K 3D1 HS. Next base: position 31,001 of record NZ_JBFEGI010000015.1, on the reverse strand, counting down.
CCGGAATCGTCGTTTGGGTTTGGATGAATGATTGGGATATCGAACAGAGCTTCCAGCGGGTAATGGGCAGTGCAAGTCCTTCGGAAGAAGCAAGTAAGCCCGAAGAGGACTCTTCGGTTTTATTGCCGACGGGCGGTGAAGTCGAGGAAGATGCTCCTGGGAATCCAGCGGAAAATCCTGCTGGAACTGAACCAAAACCGGCTGTGGATGCGGGGGGCTATATCATAGGGCAGCAACTTCCCGATGAACCGACCTATGTTCAAGACATATTGATTGCGAGTAAAAAATACCCATTGCCGAAGGAATATGACCCTGGAGAAGACCCGGAAGCCCGCGCCGCGTTCAATAATATGGCAGCAGAAGCGAAGTTATCCGGATTCCACCTGACCGCTTTCAGCACATACCGCTCGTTTGAATACCAGACGACTCTATATGAGCGATATGTCGAAAGAGACGGCAAGGAGGCGGCCGACCGGTACAGTGCCCGTCCGGGATATTCCGAACACCAGACAGGGCTTGCCTTCGATATCGGCGAAGTGAACTTCGAAACGCATTGGGCCTCCCCGACATTCGAAGAGACGGAAGCAGGGAAGTGGGTGGCAGCCAATGCCCATCGGTACGGTTTCATCATGCGCTACCCGAAAGGCAAGGAAGAAATCACGGGATATATGTACGAGGCTTGGCATTTCCGTTATGTGGGAGAGAAGATAGCAGGCGAAATTTACGAGAAAAATAGCACTTTGGAAGAGTTTTTGGGCATTGAATGAAAGAATGGGGTTGTCCTGTATAGGCAGTCCTTTTCGTAATGGGGACGATGCGCTCATAACTTTCCGCAAGTGCTCATAAAAATGGAATGGAGCTTATATTTTTGAAGAACGGCTCATAAGCTTCAGGTTGGCGCTCATATTTCGCCACGAGCGCTTATGCCGGCGGAGAACCGCTCATATTTCGAAACAACCGATCATAACCAATCCGTCCACATTCCCTCTCATTTGAAAACGGGCCTATCCAGCTAATTGGACAGTCCCGTTTTTTTATAAGATTGGAGACACAAGTCTTGAAATCGATTCTTTCAATTTAATAGTCCTTGACCGTTCTTCATACATTTCGTATGTCAATTCCGTCGCCAATTGCATGTCTTGTTCGAATAACTCTGCGAGCGCATGGGAGGTTTCCCGATCGTAGATGAACGCATTGACTTCAAAATTCAATTTGAAACTTCGAACGTCGATGTTGGCGGTTCCGACCGTTGACAGTTCGTCGTCCACTACGATTTGTTTCGTATGAATGAATCCATTGTCATAAATATAAACACGTGCGCCCGCTTTCAATAGTTTTCCGATATTCGAATAGGTCGCCCAATAAACAAACATATGATCCGGCTTGTTCGGGATCATGATCCGCACGTCAATTCCGGAAAGGCAAGCGATCCGGAGGGCATCCAAGAAACTGATGTCCGGGATAAAGTACGGGGTCTGGATATAAATATACCTTTTGGCCAGGAAAATCATTTTCAAATAGCCATCTTTAATATGTTCCCATTCCGCGTCAGGTCCGCTTGAGACGATTTGCATGCCGACACTGCCTTTACGCGGGATGGCAGGAAAATAACGATCGGTATACTCGATCTGGTATTTTTCGGGGGAGGCCTGATTCCAGTCCAAGATGAATCGGGTTTGCAACGGATGTAACGCGCTGCCTTCAATCCGGAGGTGGGTATCGCGCCAGTAGCCGAACCGCTTAGATAGCCCCAAATATTCATCCCCCACATTAAAGCCGCCGATGTATCCGATGCGGCCGTCAATAATGACGATTTTCCGGTGGTTCCGATAATTTAAGCGGGGATTGATGAGCGGAAGGATGGCGGGGAAGAAGGCCTCTACCTCTCCGCCAGCTTCCATGAGTTCTTTCAAATGTCTTTTCCGTAACCCACGGGACCCGATATCGTCGAATAAGACCCGTACACGGACTCCTTGTTTTGCTTTTCGGATCAACACATCCAGAATCCGTCTTCCTAAATTATCCAATCGCAAAATATAGTATTGGAAATGGATATGGTCTTTTGACTGCTCCAAATCTTTAAGGAGTGTGGCGAATTTATCCTTTCCATCATTAAAAATCTGGACATCATTGTCCTGTGTCAAGACGGCATGATTGTTCCGCAAATGCATATAAATCATATCTTTATAATGAGCTGTATCGTCTAACCGGAATTCAAGCGTGCCATCTTCGATTGCGGCGATTTGGTAATCAATCAATGTATCAATTCCGATTTTATTGCGGCCATCCCACCGGAATAGTTCATCCTCCCGTAATCTCCTGCCGAGTAAGAGGTAGATGAAGAACCCGAAAAACGGGATGAAGAATAGAACCAGGAGCCAAGCCCACGTTGCAGTGGGGTCTCGTCGTTCCAAGAAGATCAAGGCGATGGCCAGGAGGATGTTCAGGATGAGGATGATCGTAACGGACAGACTAATCAAATGGGTCATAAACGTCCTCCTTCCAAGTATCGTCGTCATAAATTCATTATACCGGAGTTTTCCGGGAATGGGCGAGATGAGTGGTTTTCGGGTGGTGGCCCGTTTTCCATACTTCATTATATGGACTTTATGAGAAAAAGGTTTCGTGTTCCTCTGGGAAGACGAAACCTTCTATGCTTGTAGATTTGCCTCATTTCGTTGCTGCATCCACAGTTCGCAATGAATGGGTTGATTTTCTGAAGGCGATGATCAGGAAAATGGAGAGCACAGCAAGAATAGCAGAAAGGTAATACATATTGCCCGCTTCTTTCGTGAAGATCCAAGTGAACAACAACGGGCCGATGATGCGTCCCATGTTGTCCATTGAATACGTCATGCCGGCAGCAGTGCCGTATTTTCCGCCGGATTCTTTCGTCGTCAAGGAAACTAGCACTGTCCGTGCGAGCGCGTTCCCGGCTGTGAAAACGCTCATCGCGAAGCCCGCCCAAAATAAATTCATCGTAAACGGAATGAGCAGCAATCCGGCCGCTGTAATCAAATGCGCCGCAAAAATCCAAGTTGTTTCGGTCCCGTTTTTCACCCGGCGTACGACTCCGCCCTGAATCGCAGCATCGACAAAGCCGCTGGCCATAAACAGGTAGCCGATCTGCAACGGCGTAATGCTGATCTGCTCGATTTGGAACAGTTGAAATGTCGCTTCAATCCCGGCCAGAATGAACGTCACCATGAACGAAGTCAGGAAGAGATAGCGGATCCGATATTGCCATAGTGTGGTGCCGCCTTTAGGGAGGAGCGCCCGTTTATTCGCCTCGCCCCGGCGCTCAGGCTCCTTCAAGATGAATTGGGCATAGACTAAGAGAAGCAGAGTCAAAATTCCTGAAGCTAAGTAAGGGGCTTGCAGATTGATATGACCCAGAACTCCCCCGATAGCTGGTCCGAAAATGAACCCAAGTCCGATCGACATACCTAGGAGACCCATATATTTATTGCGATTCTCCTCATCCGTCATATCCGCGACAAACCCGGTGACCGCTGTGTACAGGGCACCGGAGAACACTCCGCCGACAACTCGAGAGAAATAGAGAAGAGCTAGGTTGTCCATGAACATGGCAAATAAAAAGAAGCTCGCGCTGAAGCCGATAAGCCCGGTCAAAATCAATTTCTTCCGGCCTGTCCGATCGGAAAACGAACCCCATAAAGGAGCGGTGAAAAAGGAAGCGAGCGCGTACACGGTAAGCAGCCCACCGACATGCACCTCGGTATATCCTTCTTGTAGAATCACCTCAGGCAAAATCGGAATGACAATGCCAAATCCAAGATACACAAAAAATTGGACGGACATCAAAAGGAGAATTGCTTTTTTCATAAAAAAACCCGCTTTCTATTCGATTGCTAATCTCATTTTACTCGTCCGAACGAAAACGTACAAAGAAAATGGACAGGGGATTGGAGAATATGGGGGAATAGGGAGCTGGGGAGCGTATTGGTATGGAATAGTTTATTAGGTGTGGAAACTGTCATGGCGATATGCCGGGCTGTCATGGCAATTGGGCGAACTGTAAGGGCTCGCCTCGAAACTGTCATGTCGTGCCTGAAGAAAATCCAAAAAGGGGCTGCCCATTTTCGGACAGCCCCTCCTGTATTCATCCTATCAATCCCGTAACGGGACCCGTTGCAGACGCAATGCGTTCAACACGACCGAAACGGAGCTGAAGGCCATAGCCGCGCCAGCTACCCATGGTGCGAGGAGTCCGATTGCCGCAATCGGAATGCCGATCGAGTTGTAAGCGAGTGCCCAAAAGAGATTTTGCTTAATATTTCGGACGGTGAGACGACTTAACCGAATTGTGTCGGCGACGCGCAATAGGTCGCCCTGCATGAGCGTGACGTCCGCTGCTTCCATCGCCACAGCCGTCCCTGTCCCCATCGCCATGCCGATATCCGCTACGACGAGTGCAGGCGCGTCGTTAATACCATCTCCAACCATGGCTACCCGTTTTCCTTCCGATTGCAACGAGGCGATCACTTCCGCCTTCCGGTCGGGCAGGACCCCCGCAATGACATGATCGATGCCAGCTGTTTTGGCAATCGCTTTTGCTGTCAGTTCCTGATCCCCTGTCAACATGATGACGTCCATTCCCAGTTCCCGCAGTTCCGCAATTGCCTGTTTCGAAGTTGGCTTCAGCGTATCCGCGACGGCAATTACGGCTGCATGGACGCCATCGACCGCCATATGCATGACCGTTTTCCCTTCATTCTCCAAGGCGTCAATTGCCGCGATAGACTCGTTGAAAGCAATTTCGCGATCTCTAAGCAATTTCCGGGTGCCCATCAGGACCTGAGATCCCTCGACGAAACATTCGATGCCATGCCCTGGTATGGCAGCGAACTGGTCAGCGCCTGGAAGAGTATTGGCTGAAGAAAGCCCGAACGTCGTAATCGCTTTGGCGACGGGATGTTCCGAATCGCTCTCAGCCGCAGCTGCCAGCCCGATGAGTCGATGGCGGTCAAACCCCGCAGCAACCGTAAAATCGGTCACTTCCGGCAACCCCCGCGTGATGGTACCGGTCTTATCCAATACGACCGTATCGACCGCTTTCGTATTCTCCATCGCTTCTGCTGTTTTGAATAAAATCCCTTGTTCTGCCGAACGGCCGGACCCCGCCATAATCGATGTCGGTGTGGCAAGTCCCAAGGCGCATGGGCAGGCGATGACCAGAACGGCGATACTGCTCGTCAACGCTGCCGCAAAATCACCGGGCGAGACGGCGAAATACCAAACTAAAAATGTGACGATGGCGATACCGACAACAATCGGGACAAAAATTCCTGAAATCTGGTCAGCTAACCTCTGAATAGGAGCTTTGGAACCTTGCGCCTCTTCCACAACACGGACGATATTGGAAAGCATCGTATCTTTTCCAATATGTTTCGCGCGGACGCGCAACGAGCCATTAGCATTGACTGTGGCAGCATAGACGGCATCGCCCGCTGTTTTATCGACAGGCAGACTCTCACCAGTCAACATCGATTCATCGACTGCTGATTCCCCGGACAGCACTTCAGCATCTACAGGGATGGATGCCCCTGGCCGGATGACCAGAACATCTCCAACCTGTACATCGGTAATCGGGATTTCTGCCACACCATCCTCCCGTTCAATAACAGCCATTGTCGGCTGGAGCCCAATCAATTTCTCCAAGGCATCCGAAGAGCGGCCCTTCGCCTGTGCTTCAAATAATTTACCTAATAAAATCAAGGTAATCAGGACGGCGCTCGTTTCAAAGTACAATCCATGATCCGATCCGCTTAGTACGAGATAGACCGAATAAAAGTACGCGGCCGATGTGCCGAGCGCAACGAGGACATCCATATTGGCGCTCCCGTTTTTCAATGAAAAATAAGAACCCTTGTAAAACGTCCAACCGATCCAGAACTGGACAGGCGTCGCCAGAGCCCATTGCATATATGGATTCATAAGCCAGTGGGGGACGTACATCCAGGAAGTGAACGAGAAATGGGAGAACATCGTCCACAAAAGCGGGAAAGATAGGATTGCCGAAATGATGAACAAACGCTTTTTATGACGAATCTCCACTTGCCGATGATCTTCCGTTCCCTCCCGTTGTTCACTTTTCAATTCTGCGTCATATCCGAGCTTCCGGATTTTTTCAATGAAATCTTCCGGGCGCAATAGGGAAGGGTCATACATCACTTTCCCGGTTTCCAAGGCAAGATTGACCGTCGCGGATTGTACCCCTTCCATGCGGGCCAACCCTTTTTCGATCCGGGATGAGCAAGCGGCGCACGTCATTCCGGTGATCTTGAAATCGGCTTCCTCTTTGACGACATCATAGCCAAGCGCTTGGATCTTCTCTTGGATGGCTTGCAGATCGACATGCTCATCATCATACGACACGACTGCTTTTTCAGTTGCGAAGTTGACGTTGGCGGCTACAACGCCATCCATTCGTTGCAACCCTTTTTCCACCCGGTTGGCGCAAGCGGCACACGTCATGCCTGTAATCGCGATATCCCTTTTGGTTTCGCTCATTCGAATTCACCCTTTGTACCCCGTGAGGGTATATAGTTTTGAAAAAAGAACTGCGGTTCATAGCCGCAGTTTAGTTGACGACGTCATAGCCTTGTTCTTCAATGGTTTCTGTGATCTGCTTTAATTCCACTTGGCTGTTGTTGAACTCGACTGCCACTTTACCAGTTTCTAAATCGACCAACACACGCTCGACGCCCTTTAAGCTTCCGACACTTTCTTCAATCGCTTTTACACAATGTCCGCAAGACATGCCTTTCACTTGAATCATTTCTTTTACTGCCATGATCAGTACCTCCTTATTTTCGCATCAGTTTTGTAATCGTAATTAACAGCTCATCTAAGATCTCTTCGTCATTTTCAGCAAGCCTATCTTTGACACAGCCTTTCAAATGCCCCTCTAGCAATACTTTTGCCACGCTGTTGAGCGCGGATTGGGTGGCGGATAATTGGGTAATAATATCATCACAATAGACGTCTTTCTCGACCATTCCTTTAATGCCGCGAATCTGACCTTCAATTCGATTTAATCGGTGAATCAAATTCGTCTTCACGCTATCGGGGTGATGGCTTTTTCGGCAAGAGGTCCCTTGGAACTCCTCTAATTCTTCTACTTTCATGCCTTCCTCCAAATTCCTGCCCCCTTTCTGTTTCATTTCTACCATACCCCCTATCGGTACATTTTGTAAAGAAAAATAAACCCGAATGTATAAACGATTTACAAAAGGGCAATATTTTGTAACATAAATGAAAGATTCAAATTTAGGGAGGAGTGGTATGATAAGAGTGACAGTGTATTGGAATAATTTAGATGCCGCAGGATGGACTTTTGTCTAGGTGGTACTGATTTTCATTATCAATTAAGGAACTTTTCTTAGCTTATTGCGTACTATCATTATAGAAAGGTCGAGGTGGAATAGATGGCAAAAGAAGTGGACTTGAAAATGATCATTTCCAACTTGGCGAAGTTGGGTGTTTCGGCAACAATGACGAAATCCCGTCTAGAAATGCTGAAAGCCCTCGCACCGCCTGCACAAGACCCGCAAATTCAATCACAATGAAGTGAACGCTAAGAAAACGATGCCGTTTCCTTGGCGTTTTTTTTGAAGGAGTCAAAGCATATGACTGGTCAACTGGCCCGGACGAAAAAAATTGCTGTCGGCACTTTACAGACGACCGCGATTCTGTATCTGTTCCTTCTGACTCTCTCCATCGTCTTCACCGTTTTTTTCAGCAAAGAGGAAACCCCGCCGTTTTTCGCAAACAACCAATACAAACTGATGACGGTGAATAATGAACATGTAATTGGCAAGGCCACCGCGGACGGCCGTTTCGACGTGCTGTTGACGGATGTGAGGGGCTATCGCCAAGGCAGGGGAGCAACATATATCGCAGGGGGAGCAGATGAATTTCTCGTCATCGACGAAACCTCCGGAACGTTCCGCTTGAAGAAAATACAGGATGCGACCCCGGAGGAAGCGGAAGAGCTGGCCAAAATCTCTGTATGGAAACCGGAGGATGAATAAAAGGACTGCCGACTGGCTTGGAGGCCAGAGCAGTCCTTTTTAGTCATCTTCATCCGAGCTGAACATATACGTGCGATGATGGAACTTCATGCTGAACACGAGACCGATAGCGAGCATATTCCCCATGAGAGAACTTCCGCCGTAGCTGATAAACGGAAGGGGGATTCCGGTAATTGGCAACAACTGAATCGTCATGCCGATATTTTCGATAACGTGAAAAGTGATCATAGCGATAATTCCCGCGCAAATATACGTACTGAATGGGTCTTTTAATTCCAGCGTAATTTTCGTCAAATGGTAAATGAGGAAGAAATACATACAAATGACGAGACTGGCACCGACGAATCCCCAATCTTCCCCGATCGTCGTGAAGATGAAGTCGGTATGGCTTTCCGCTACATACACTTCACGGCCTTGGAACCCTTTCCCGAAAATTTCTCCGGATCCAATCGCATTCAGAGATGTAATGAGATGGCGTCCTTCATTGGACGAATACGAATAAGGGTCGAGCCAGGAATAGATCCTCTGGAACTGGTATGGCTTGAATCCGAATCCGGCAAGAAAATTCTGCGCATACATCGCCATCCAAAGGAGGGTGGCGCCTATGCTAGCTGTACCGACAAATAGCGGTAACAAAATGCGCCACGTAATTCCTCCGACGATGAGGAGGGCGACGGTGATGGCCAGGAATACCAGCGCCGTCCCTAAATCCGGCTGTAGTAAAATGAACGTCAGCGGAATAAGGAGCACGACTCCGATCTTTCCGAGTAAATAAAAATCAGTCTTAATCGACTTCTCTACAAATTTCTCATGATGTTTAGTGATCATCCGTGCCATGCCGATAATAAAGAAAGTTTTCATGAACTCCGCAGGCTGGATACTCCCGATGCCCGGTAGATGGAACCAGCTTTTGGCACCGTTTCGCCTCGAAACAAGTTCCATACTTTCCGGTAAAATATAGAGGATGGCCAATAGAAATATACCGCCCCCATAAATGGCCCAAGCGGCTTTTTTATATTGTTCGGGCTCCAAATACATAGCGAGTGCGATAATCACAGCCCCAACGACATACCATTGGATCTGAGACGGGATGAAGTTCCGATTATACTGTCCCGTCGTTTGAGCGGAGGCAATGGCGATTAAGCTGATTATACCGAATAGCAGCAAGATGAAGGCGAGCGTCCAATCGAAACGCTCCATCGGTTTTTGTTCTGTTCTCATAGGTGTCACCTTTGCCCTTACTAAATTATTGCAGACTTCTATTATACCGGATTCCATACAGCGCTGCCCATGTCAATTGTTTCAAATAAAACTCACCATCCTTAAGGACCTCATTCGTCCTCTTCCGAACTGAACATATAGGTCCGGTGGTGGAATTTCATACTGAAGACCAACCCGATTGCAAGCATATTGCTGAAAAGGGAACTTCCGCCATAGCTGATGAAAGGCAATGGTATACCGGTGATCGGCAACAGCTGGATGTTCATCCCGATATTCTCGAAAACATGGAACGACAACATTGCGATGATTCCTGTGCAAACGTATACGCTAAATGGGTCCCCCCTTAATTCCAAAGCCACTTTCGTCAAATGATAAATTAGGATAAAAAAGAGAGTGATGACGATACTGGATCCGACAAATCCGTATTCTTCACCAATCACGCTGAAGATAAAGTCGGTATGGTTTTCGGGGATATAGACTTCCCGTCCTTGGAACCCTTTCCCCGTCAATTCACCGGAACCGATTGCTGACATCGTCCGAATCAGGTTATACCCTTCATCAGTCGGATAAGAATGCGGATCGATCCACGAATAGATCCGTTCAAAATGATGTGGATAAAAACCGAGCTTTGTCATGAAGTCTTGAGCGTACAACGCCATCCACAACAGGCTTGTTCCTCCGGCGGCTGCCGTCAGAAATAGGGGCAGCAAGATCTTCCAGGAGATCCCGGCCACGATGACGATGGCCGCCGTAATTGCGATGAAGACAAGAGCGGTCCCCAAATCGGGCTGTTTCATAATGAAACCTAATGGTACCAGCAAGATGAGCAGGATTTTTCCGAGCAACAGGAAATCCTGCTGGAGCGTCTTTTTTTGTTTCGAATATCGTTGTTGGTGTTTGGCGACCATATTGGCCATGCCGAGGATAAAAAAAGTTTTGATAAATTCCGAAGGCTGGATCTTTCCGATGATCGGCAACCGTAGCCAGCGTTTCGCCCCATTTTTAATTTCAGCAATTTGCCCATCACCCCCGGGGGCTAGCATAAGGAACAATAAGAGGAAGATTCCGATGCCATAGAGCCACCAGGAAAGTCTCTTATATTGTTCGGGCTCCAAAAACATCGTCATGGCGATGATGAATATACTAAGAAAATACCAGCGGATTTGCAGTGCGACATAATTGATGCCGTATTGACCGGATGTTTGCGCCGACCCGATGGCGAAAAAACTGACGATCGAGAATAATAATAAAATAAAGGCCAGCGTCCAATCGAATTTATCCGCCGGCCTATTTGTAAGTTTCATTTCAATCCACCTAACAGTCTAGTAGTATTCACATATTTTAGTATAACGCAACGGGAGCGTGGATGCATATGTACCTATTGGACGAAGGGGATTGGATGAAGTTTCCTCATTTCTTCCACAATTTGTGGCGACAGGTGATTGATTCCAAACCTTTCAGGAAACTTCGTAGTAGGCGCAGACATATTTTATTCATGAGAGGGTCGACTTCATGGTAAAGTAAAGGAATGAAAACTAACGGACAGTGAGGGGAACCAATATGAAGAAGAAGTTAGGATTGGTCTACGGAGGGAAGTCGGCGGAACATGAAGTTTCGTTATCGACAGCGCGAGCCGTGACGAATGCGGTCAATCTTGAAAAATATGAAGTGATTCCAATTTATATTACGTATGAGGGTGAATGGCGCAAAGGCAAGCCGCTGACTCAACCTGCCCAAACGATTGAAGAATTGCGGCTCGAGGGAGAAGGGGATAGCAAGCCGGATAATATCCAAAGCTTCCTGAACGGAGAAGGCATTCCGGATATCATCTTCCCCCTTCTTCACGGAACGAATGGAGAAGATGGAACGGTCCAGGGGCTATTCGAAGTGATGAATTTGCCGTATGTCGGAAACGGGGTTCTTGCTTCGTCAGCTGGTATGGACAAAGTCGTCATGAAGCAATTATTCGCACAAGCCGGATTGGCGCAAGTGCCGTATGTCCATTTTATCCGCAGCGATTGGAAAAAAGGGAAAGAACGGTTGCTGGATGAGATGGAACAGGAGTTGAGTTGGCCGATGTTCGTCAAGCCTGCAAATCTCGGTTCCAGTGTCGGCATCAGCAAAGCGGAAGACCGTCAAGGATTGATGGATGCGGTGGAATTGGCATTGAAATTCGACCGGAAAATCATCGTCGAACAAGGCGTAAGCGCGCGCGAGATCGAAATGAGTGTCCTTGGCAATGATGAACCTGCCTGTTCTGTAGCCGGGGAAATCAAGCCAGTAGCCGCTTTCTACGATTACGAAGCAAAATATCAAGATACAAGCACTGAGCTCGTCATTCCAGCAGACATTCCGGAAGATGTGGCAGAGACGATGAAAGACATGGCGATCCGCTCATATAAAGTGCTGGACTGCGCCGGACTCGTACGGGCCGACTTTTTCGTCACTGCTGCAAATGAAGTGCTCATCAACGAAGTGAACACGATGCCGGGCTTTACACCGACGAGCATGTTCCCATTGCTCTGGCAAAAAACGGGTGTCTCCTATCCCGAATTGATTGACAAACTGATCGAACTGGCCTTGGAACGGCATGCAGAAAAACAAACATTACAATATACAATGGATTGAGCGTGGTAAGGAATGAAACGACAATTGAACGAACTGGCCGCTTGGCTGAATACAGATGGCCAACATATTGAGAATGTACTCGTGACAGGGGTTTCCATCGATTCACGATCTGTGACAGAAGGTGATCTGTTCATCCCGTTCCGCGGCGAACGTGTCAACGGCCACCAGTACGTACAACAAGCGGTGGAGCAAGGGGCTGCCGCATCACTTTGGTTGCGGGATGAGCCAAATCCTCCGGCAGATGTTCCTCTTTTATTTGTCGAAGATGCAGAGTTGGCCCTGCAACAGCTCGCCCGGGCGTACCGGGAGGAACTGGACTGCATCGTGCTCGGCATCACCGGATCGAATGGAAAAACGTCGACCAAGGACTTGATCGCCAGTGTCCTTGCGCCTTACTTCAACGTGCGCAAGACGGAAGGCAATTTCAATAATGAGCTTGGTTTGCCATTGACCATTCTTTCATTGGAGGAAGAGACGGCAGTGGCTGTATTGGAAATGGGGATGAGCGGCTTCGGCGAAATTTCGTTTTTATCGGATCTTGCCCGACCTCATTACACGGTTATTACAAATATCGGGGAAGCGCATATGCAGGACCTCGGTTCACGGGCTGGCATCGCCAAGGCCAAGTTTGAAATTATCGATGGCCTGCAAGAAGGAGGCAAATTATTCTTCGATGGTGATGAGCCTTTATTGCAAGAGCTCGTTGTGCGGCAGGAAGGATTGGACGCCGTGTCATTCGGCTTTTCTCCTGGCGCTGCGTTGACAGCAGCCGAAATCGAATCGACGGATGAGGGGAGCCGTTTTACAACGGCCGGATTATTGGAAGGGGACTTCACAATCCCGGTCTATGGTGCACACCAAGTGAAAAACGCACTTGCTGCCATCTTGATTGCGAATGAACTCGGGGTTTCAAAAGAGGCGATTCGGGCTTCCTTGCAAAACAGTGTGCTCACCGCAATGCGCATGCAGCCGATTGTTGCAGACAACGGTGCGTTATTCATCAATGATGCGTATAATGCAGCGCCAACTTCGATGCGGGCGGCTTTGCGGTTCATGGCAGAGTCTAGTTTGCGGACAGAGAAATGGCTCGTGCTCGGCGACATGCTCGAACTAGGAGAGGAAGAGAAGCGATATCACGAAGAACTCGCGGATGATATCGTGACATTGGAGTTGAGCGGAGTCTTGCTATTCGGTCCCCGGATGAAATGGCTGTACGACGAACTGCAACGTCGTGGTTTCACACAGAAGCTGCATTGGTCGGAGCAGGCGTATGAACCGTTGATTGCCGAACTTGCCGAATATACAAGTGAACACTCCATTGTTTTATTAAAAGGATCGAGAGGGATGGCGCTCGAAAACATTTTGGAAGAGTGGAAACAGAGGCAATGAAAACGGGTGTTTTGTTGATCCACGGCTTTACGGGCGGACCTTTTGAAGTCCGTCCGTTCGTGGATTTTTTACAGGAAAAGACCGATTGGGCCATCGCCGTGCCGACGCTCCCGGGACACGGCGTGAAATTGGAGTTGGAAAAAGGATCGGCCGCCTCGTGGTTGATGGAAGCGGAAACCGCGTTTCGTAAGTTGCAAAAAGAAGTCGACCGGGTCATGGTAGTCGGTTTCTCAATGGGCGGTTTAATTGCCCTCTACCTTGCCCTTCGCTATAAGACCGACAGAGTAGTCCTGCTGAGTGCTGCCGCCAAATATATCAGCCCCCGCATTTTACTGGATGATATTCGCGCCATGCTGGCGGAATCAATTACGAAAAAACACACCCCGAATACGTTTTATCATTTGTACAACTACAAATTAACCAACACCCCGATCCAAGCGACCATCGAATTTCTACGTGTCGTCAAAACGGTGGAGCCATATTACGACCTCATCCAGACGCCGGTGTGCATCGTCCAAGGTAAAAAAGACGGCATCGTCCCGTTCGCTTCCGCGGAACATCTATATAAATCCCTCGGTTCCACGGAAAAGGTGCTTATCCAATCCGAAATGGGAAAACACCATATTTGCTACAGCGATGATTGCCACAACTGGTTCGAGGAAGTTCTTGCTTTTATGGAGAAATGAATAGCGGCAGGCCCGTGGAAGAGGTCCTGCCTGCTCATTTCTCGCCAGCGCTCATACTTCGTGAGGACCGCTCATACTTCCTGTCCGGCGCTCATAAGTCACGAAAATTGCTCATAATTTTTAACCAGGACTCATAATTTCACGCAATCCGTTCATACTTCAATTGAAATAACTCTCGGATCTATGCCAATTTCCCTAGAAAAAAGTGGGCAATAAACTGATTATTACTAATAAAGCTGAATGATTGCATGGCTGGATTGGGCATGATACACTGTAGTGAGCATTGGATACATTTACACGTGACTCTTCAACAGCTGAAGAGTACTTTTTTTTGAATAAGAGGTTTGATCAACCGGAGTAAGTTCCTAAAACAAACGTGTTGACCGAACCGCTCGGCAAAAGACCGGGCTTTCCTTTTCAACGATACCATCTTTGGAAGAACGCTTCCCTAGAGATGCCAAAATATCGGAAAACGTTCTTTTCCAGGCTCTAATTTGCCGCGCTTTCATTTGAAAATGTAACCAATTGTCAAATGAAAAAATAAAAGGAGATTGAGAAGTTTGACAAATTTTTCAGAGTTAAATATTAGTGAATCAACCCAAAATTCACTTAAGCGAATGGGTTTTGAAGAAGCCACCCCAATTCAGGAAGGTACAATCACGTTTGGTATGGAAGGCCGCGATATCATTGGTCAAGCCCAAACAGGTACGGGGAAAACAGCTGCTTTCGGAATTCCGATTATTGAAAAAATTGATACGAGCAATCCAGCAGTACAGGCACTTGTCATTGCACCTACACGTGAATTAGCCATCCAAGTTTCGGAAGAAATTTACAAAATCGGCTATGGCAAGCGAGCTCGCATCCTTTCCGTATATGGAGGACAGGAGATCGGACGCCAAATTCGTGCGTTGCGCAATAATCCGCAAATTGTCGTAGGGACACCAGGTCGTATTTTGGACCACATTAACCGTAAAACGTTGAAACTATCCGGAGTCCAAACGCTTGTATTGGATGAAGCGGATGAAATGTTGAACATGGGATTCATTGAAGACATCAATACGATTTTGGCAAGTGTGCCGGAAGAGCGCCAAACGTTACTGTTCTCGGCAACAATGCCTGGACCGATCCGCAAAATCGCGGAAACGTTCATGAAAAACCCGGAAATGGTCAAAATCAAATCAAAAGAGATGACGGTCGAGAACATTGACCAATATTTCGTCAAAGCGCATGAAAGCGAAAAATTCGATGTTTTAACACGTCTATTAAACGTCCACCAACCGGAGTTGGCGATCGTTTTCGGACGGACAAAGCGTCGAGTCGACGAGTTGTCACATGCGTTAAGCATCCGTGGATACTTGGCGGAGGGGATTCATGGCGATTTGACGCAAGCGAAACGGATGTCGGTTCTCCGCCAATTTAAAGAGAATAAAATCGATGTTCTCGTCGCAACGGATGTGGCGGCGCGTGGGCTCGATATTTCAGGCGTCACCCATGTATACAACTTCGATATTCCGCAAGACCCGGAAAGCTATGTACACCGGATCGGTCGGACAGGCCGCGCAGGTAAAAGCGGGATGGCTATTACATTCGTGACTCCTCGTGAAATGGGATACTTGCGAATTGTAGAGGAAACGACGAAAAAACGCATGACACCTCTTCGCCCGCCATCCTCGGATGAGGCTTTGATCGGTCAGCAACGCGTGGCAGTAGCACAGTTGACGGAAGTCATCGAGAAAAACGAATTGAGCGATTACTCCCAGCTGGCAGCAGAATTGCTAGAAAAATTCGATGCCAATGACTTGGTGGCAGCTGCAATCAAATCATTGACACGTGAACCGGACGGTACGCCGGTTTCCATCACGGAAGAGCGTCCGTTGCCGATGCGCCGGACTTCCTCACGAGATCGCGGTGGCTATAAAGGCAATCGCGGCGGAGGCAGCCGTTCATTCGGAGGCGGCCGTGGCCAGGGTGGCGGCGGATCCCGTCGCAGCGGTGGTCGTGACGGCTCGCGTAGAGACGGAAATCGCTCACGTTCCAGTAAATACGATCGGTAATGAATCAATCCAGGCGTGCTATTGGCGCGTCCTGGATTTTTTTGATTCCGGAGGATTAGGAAAAATGAAACATTTTCGGTTACGATACGTATAACTTGTAGGTAGAAGTAGAGGAGGATTCTTATGCGGGCGCAACCAGTCAATCGGATATCGAAAAAAGGGCTTGCGGTCTGGCGTGTCTATGGCATGTTGCAGACGATGCTCATTCTATTAGTGGCGGCCGGGGTCGGCTCGTTAGCATACATATTTGATTGGCCGCCATGGGTCTATGTGATAGCAGGAGTGGTCGTTTTGGTCTTCGCCTATTTAGTCATTTATTTATTTCCGAAAGTGCGGTGGATGCGGTGGCGCTATGAGGTACGGGAATCCGAAATCGAGTTGCAGCATGGGATTTTCATCGTCACGCGTACGTTGATCCCGATGGTGCGCGTCCAGCATGTCGATACGTCGCAAGGACCGATTCTGCGTAAATACGGCTTGTCGGTCATCACCATTTCCACGGCTGCTACAAATCATTCCATCCCGGCGCTATTGATGGAAGAGGCGGATGAGTTGCGGAGCCGGATTTCCGTGTTAGCAAGGGTGGCGGAAGATGATGTCTGAGAACCGTTACAAATTACATTGGGTGGCAGCGGTCATCGAGGCGTTGAAAATGATGAAGGAAATGATATTCCCATTTCTTTTCTTGGTTGTAGCAAACGGGTGGCGAGTGCCTGCCGGAGGGAAATGGTATGAATATTGGTCTTTTATTCTCTTTGGCGTCATTGTCCTCTTTTTTCTAATAAGTGGAATCATTAAGTGGAAGCGGTTTGTCTACTGGTTTGAGGAGAGCGAGTTGCGGATCGAGTCGGGCTTGTTCGTCAAGAAGAAGCGGTATATTCCTTTCGATCGGATTCAAAGTTTGGACTATACGGAAGGGATTTTCCACCGCCCGTTCCAGCTCGTTAAGGTGAGGGTGGAGACGGCCGGCAGCTCCTCGCTAACGAAAGCGGAGGCGGAGTTGACGGCGATTACAAAAGAAGCCGCCAACCGGATTGAAAAAGAAATGGCGCAAGCGAAGCAAAGAAGGCAGGTACCTCCTGTTCCAGCAGATGGTCTATTGGAATTGGATGATTGGACGGAGGAGTCGGTGGCGACAGCTCCTGTTTCGAAGAGAATCTTCACGATATCCACCGATGAGCTGTTATTGTTGGCTACTACATCTGGGGGGATCGGAGTCATTTTGTCCGGTGTCGCCATCTTTCTATCGCAGTTTTCTGATTTAATCCCTTTTGACTGGATGTTTGAGGAGTTCTCTGCATTTATCAAATTCGGATTCCTCATTGTCGCTATCACGCTATTCCTCGGGTTGCTTCTTGTCTGGATTTTATCCGTATTCGTGACGTTATTGTCCCATTATGGCTTTACCGTGGCGCTGGAAGGCGAGGATATGGTCATTACGAGAGGGCTTTTAGAAAAGAAGAGGATTACCGTGCCGCTCAAACGAGTCCAAAGTGTCAGTGTCATTGAAAATCCGCTTCGTCAATTATTCGGTTATGCGACAGTTGCCATCCATAGTGCTGGGGGTGCGGTGGAAGGTTCCAAAATCACCTTGTTCCCGTTAATCAAGAAAAAAGAAATTTGGGAGCCGCTGCATGAAATTTTTCCGGAGTTGAATTTCAGTGAACCCGCCCATCAATTGCCATTACGGGGAAGGCCCTTCTATTACCGGATAGACTTTCTTTGGGTGCTGCCGGTTATTGGGGCGATTACATATTTCTTCTTCCCCTATGGTCTCATTTCGCTGGCTCTCATCCCGATTATCATCGTGCTCGGCATGTGGCAGCATCGATCAGCCGCCTATGACCTCTTCGGCCATCAGTTGACAATGCGCTTCAGGGGCATTAGCCTGCAAACGGCGTTTGTCATGAAGAAACGTATTCAATCCATGGACATGAAACAAAGTTATTTTCACCGGCGGAAACAGGTGGCGACGGTCGTGGCCACTGCCAAGTCGGGAATGGGCACTCATCAGCTTCATGTGCATCACATGGATCAAGCAGAAGCCGAACGCATCCTCTCTTGGTATGAAAAAGGAACAACGGCGGAACAGGCGATGGAATAAAGTCTATACAAAAAGGCCGGCATGACGCCGGCCTCCTTTATTTGACGCGATGTATTTTCTTTTTCCTCCAGCTGACGATGCGCTTCGGATGGAAGTAACTAAGTCCGATTAAAAAGCCGACGATGAAACCGGTAATATGGGCAACGATATTAATATTTGGCTGGAGAAATGTCATAATCAAGCTGATGATAATGATCGGCATCATGATTTGCCGTAACTGTGGAAAGGCATTTTTCGTGTAATAGACGAGTGCACCGAATGCACCAAATAGACCGAAAATCGCACCGCTCGCCCCGACGCTGATGGTCATCGGGTCTTTCAAGAAAAATGTGGCGATATTGCCGAATAGGCCGGACAGCGTATAAATGGTGAGAAACCGAAGTTTCCCTGCAAATCTCTCCAATTCAGGTCCGAAAATGAATAGCGAAAACATATTAAATAACAGGTGCATCAGCCCCCAGTGGAGGAACATTGGAGTAACCAAACGCCACCACTCGCCTTCCGCGATCAAATAGTTGGCGCCGGCCCCACTAAATAAGATGGGTTTTCCGACAAAAGGAAGCATCGTCGCAAGATGGATGGCGATATTAATAGCCAACAACACGGTGACGACCGGATAAAGTCGGATATATTGTGCAAAGCTCTCTGTACGAATAAACATATTTTCACCTCAATCTGTCCTCTCATTATACAGATAATCTATGCAGGAAGGAAAGGAGGTAACTCTTAAAATGATTGCAGGAATTGGACTCGATATCGTGGAATTAAATAGAATCGCCCAAATGGATGCGAGGTCGGATAAATTCCGAAAGCGAATTTTGGTTGCAGAAGAAATGGTCTCCTATGAATCTCTCGCGTCCCATAGGCGGATTGAGTTTTTGGCTGGCCGTTTTGCGGCGAAAGAAGCTTTCGCCAAAGCGATGGGAACGGGGATCGGGGCGGCATGCCGATTTGAGGATATCGCCGTTTTATCCGATACGAAAGGAAAGCCGGTCCTTTATTTCCGAGGGGAGCCGGCCAACGGGTTGGTGTCCATCACCCATACCCAAACGGTGGCGGCTGCGCAAGTGGTCCTCCTTGAAACACCTTGAGTTTCCGGCTTAGACTGGCCCGTTGTTGGCGGGATCGTCTGAAAAATTAACAGAGACAAGTTTTGAAACGTCTCGCATAAATGCTCATCCAATCTCATAAGATGACCTACCCGATTGAAATGAGAAAGGATGAACTGTAATGCGTAGCCGATTAGTTGCTTTTTTGTTAGTTGTCATCATGGTACTCCTTGCGGCATGTGGATCTCCATCGAAAGAGGATGTCATGAAGAAGCTAAGTGGGAAGTGGAGTGATACGAAAGGATATGATCTGCAAGCGACAATGGAAATCAAAACAGGGTCGGAACCGCGTTTGTACGATGTCAGTGTCTGGCATACGAAGCCTGATTTTTATCGGGTCAATGTGACGCAAGAGGGTAGCGAAGATTCCCAGATGATCGTGCGCAACGAGGAAGGGGTTTTCGTCATTACTCCTTCTCTAGGCAAGACTTACAAATTCCAGAGCGATTGGCCAGCCCAGAATAGCCAAGCATATTTAATCGGCGCCTTGTCCGATGATATTAAGGCGGATAAAAATGCGATCATGACCGAGAAAGACAAAACGTATATCTTCGAAACCGCAACTCGGAATAACCATAAGAAAGTGTTGCCGACCCAACAGATTCATATTGATAAAAAGACATTACTTCCGAAACATGTGTCTATCTTGGATGAGAATAAAGAAGAGAAGATCCGCATCACGTTTAAAAAAATTTCGCTAGGTATGGAGCGGAAGCCGGCCGATTATGCGGTGGAAATGGAAAAGTCGGGTACGGAATCGCCACCGGCTGAAAAAGAAAGTATGGCCCTATCAACCTATCTTCCTTCAGTCGAGTGGGAGGGTGTATCGTTAGTCGACGAAGAGGTAATACAAACTGAAAATGGAATCCGATCTTTCATGACATATGGCGGAACGAAAGAGTTCATCATCGTTCAAGAACCGGCTTCGAAACCGGAAAGCACATTACCGGTTTCCGTTGAGGGGGATCCCGTCGATCTCGGATTCACAGTGGCTGCCCTGACTGAAAAGTCGATCAGTTGGGAAAGCGATGGCGTTTCGTTCTTCATTGCGTCCGATATGCTGACGCAGGCTGAACTAATTGAGGTCGCCGCCTCCATGCAGCCGGAAGCAATGAAATAAAATGGATTGACGAAGGAAGGTTGGGGAATAATAATAGGGCTATTACACAAATTTGAGGGATGCTCATGGGAAACCCTATTCATTATCGCCCGACAAAAGCGATTGTCGATCTCCAGGCGATTCAGCACAATCTTAAAAACTTACAAAAGCATTTAGGTCCGAACGTTTCTATCATTGCGGTTGCAAAGGCGAACGGATATGGCCATGGCGCCGTCGAAGTAGCGAAGACCGCTTTAGCGAGTGGTGCGGCACTCGTTGCCGTCGCCACTCCGGATGAAGCGGTTCAGCTGCGGGAAGCAGGTATCATGGGAGATATCCTTGTTCTGGGGCCGTCTCCGCTTCAATTTGCCGACAGGGCAGCTGCCCTGGGTATTACGGTGACTGTGTCTAGCACGGAATGGTTGCGTTCGGTAGTGGAAGGGAGACCTTCCCCTTCATTTCAAAAAAAGTTGAAGGTTCATGTGAAAATTGATACGGGAATGGGTAGAATCGGGATACGGGATGCGGGCGACCTGTCAGCATTGATTCAGATGATTGATAATTCGGGCGACGTGGAACTGGATGGAGTTTTTACGCATTTTGCCCGGGCGGATGAGGAGGATCCGCGCCATACGGAAAAACAGTTCAAGGTATTCATGGACTTGGTCAACCGATTTCCCGCAAAGCCTCGTCTTGTACACGCCGCCAATAGTGCAGCGGCGTTGCTTTACCCTGAATATGCGCTGGACGCGGTCCGGTTCGGCGTCAGTATGTATGGCCTGCCGCCATCTGCTTATGTGGCGGAGAGACTCCCTTTCCGGTTGGAAAAGACTATTCAGCTCATAACGGAACTCTCGCATGTGAAGATGATGGAAAAAGGGAATCCGATCAGTTATGGCGGAACATACGAAACGGCTGGAGATGAATGGATCGGGACGCTTCCGATCGGCTACGCGGACGGTCTGCGCCGAAGCTTGCAAGGCCAGGACGTCCTGGTAGGCGGCCAGAGGGCACCGATTGTCGGGACGATCTGCATGGATCAATGTATGGTAAGGCTCCCGCGTGAATTTCCAATCGGTGAACCGGTCGTGCTGATTGGAACGCAAGGAGACGAAGAAATCACAATGGAAGAGTGGGCACAACGACTCGATACAATCCCATACGAAATTATGGTGTCCTTCAAGGAAAGGATCCCACGGATATACGCAACGAAAAATGGACAACGTGTATAATACTCGCGCTTTCGACAAAACCTCCAGTTAATTTGCAGAAACCTGTCAGTAAAATTCTTTCTATGTCTTCTCATTGTCGATGTTCAATGGTAAGATGGAATTGTATAGAAAAGAGGGAACGGGTTTGTCGGAGGTGCTGACGTTGCGAGCTAATAAAAACATGAAGGAAGTCATTGTTAAGATTCCGAAACGGATGCTGAATGAAAATGAACATACGGTCGTCCATCAGGAGCCGGAACGCGGTGATTTCGTTTATATTTCGACAAGGCGATATGTGTCAGACTATGAAGCGGATACGATCCGAGAAGAAATGATAAAAGGCTATGTCGAAATGTCGCAAATTAATCTGAAAATTGCCGCGGAATGCTTGCATGTTGAGTTTGAAGCCCAGCATACGGTGGAACGTCTCGTAAGCGGAGGATGAAGAGTTGGCAATTAAACGTGGAGACGTCTTTTTTGCAGATCTGTCGCCTGTTGTCGGTTCTGAACAGGGAGGGACGAGGCCGGTCCTAGTCATTCAAAATGACATAGGAAACCGGTTCAGTCCGACAGTGATCATTGCGGCTATCACTGCGCAAATCCAAAAAGCGAAATTGCCTACACATGTTGAAATCGATGCGGCGCGTTACGGATTCGAGCGGGATTCGGTAATTCTGCTCGAACAGGTCCGCACGATCGACAAGTCGAGGCTGACTGATAAAATTACACAGCTAGATGATCATTTGATGGAAAAGGTCGATGAAGCGTTGGAAATAAGCTTTGGCCTCGTCAAATTTTGAGCATACATATTAAAAAACGTGATGGAGCTTGACTTCATCGCGTTTTTTGTTTGTACGAAGGAAAAAACGTGTCTTCCTCATCGTTTTTCGATACAATTGAATTACAACGACTATGTCAGTTGAAGGAGGCAATCCGTTACAATATGAATATGCAGATGATCAATGGAATTCGAGAAAACATGGACGAGATTATAGAAAGATGGCAAGAAGTGATGAAAGATGAAAAAGGAGAACGTTTTTTCCACTTCATGCCGACAGATTTGATAGATAAAACAAGCAAAGAATTTGCAGAGTTGATGACTTCGAACATTGCGGAAGGAGATACAATCAATTCCGAGAAACTGGCGAACTTCACAGAAAAAGTGGTCCGCTTCGGATGGTCCATCAAGTTTGTCAATAAGGCAATTGATAATTTTATGACGATCACTTTCAAGATTTTAGAGAACCACCAGGTGATCGGGAACACCAATATGCGTGATTATATCCGGCTCTTCCTGAACTGGATCACGCCGCTTCGTGAAAGCATGATCGAAGCCTATTCCACGGAGTGGGAGCGGACGGTCAGTTTGCAGCGGATTGCATTGCAGGAACTTTCCGCATCACTCATTCCTGTATTTGAAAAAATATCGGTCATGCCGCTCGTCGGTACGATTGACACGGAGCGGGCCAAGCTGATCATGGAAAATTTGTTGGAAGGTGTTGTAAAACAGCGGGCAGAAGTGGTCCTTCTGGATATTACGGGTGTTCCTGTTGTAGATACAATGGTTGCACACCATATTATCCAAGCAGCAGATGCCGTTCGGCTTGTTGGGGCGAAATGCATGCTAGTCGGAATCAGACCGGAAATTGCTCAAACGATTGTGACTCTGGGCATCAATCTCAACGAATTTACAACAACTAGCACACTACAGCGTGGGATGCAGGAGGCTCTGGCACTGACAAACCGAAGCATAGTGGAGGTTGAAGAATCATGAATATGCGCATACCGATTTTGAAGCTTGACGATACACTCATCGTGTCCATCCAGTGGGAATTGGACGATCAGAAGGCATTGCAATTTCAAGAGGATCTATTAGTGAAGTTATATGAAACATCCGCAAGGGGAGTAGTCATTGACCTAACCCCGATTGACTTTATCGATTCATTTATCGCCAAAGTGCTGGGCGATGTCATTAGTATGTCCGGCCTGATGGGGGCAAAAGTAGTCATTACGGGTATACAACCTGCCGTTGCTATTACGCTAATCGAGCTCGGTATTCGTTTAGAGGAGGTCATGACTGCGCTTGACCTTGAAAACGGGTTGAAAAAACTTCAAAAAGAACTGGAGGCCTGAGCATGAATTACCGGTCTTCTGTGGATATATACACGGAATGGGATATTGTTGCTGCGCGACAGTTAGGCCGGAAAGAAGCGAAGCAAATTGGTTTCGGTACAGTCGATCAGGCGCGCATTACAACGGCCATAAGTGAATTGGCAAGAAATATTTATCTTTATGCGGGGAAAGGCAAAATTGAAATTGAAAGGTTGGCCACTGGCGGTTCGACGGGAATGCTCATTATCGCATCCGATGAAGGACCGGGAATTCCAGATGTCCGCAAAGTGATGGAAGATGGGTTTTCCACTTCCGGAGGCCTTGGGGCCGGGATGCCTGGCGTCAAGAGATTGATGGATGAATTCAAAGTGGAAACGGAACCTGGCGTGGGAACAGTGATTACTGCAACCAAATGGCTCCGTTAAGGAGATGAACAGGGATGCCCAAAGAGGTGGGAAAACAATATAGAGCCCTCTTGAAGCAATACATAGATAATCAAAGCGAAGAGGGCCTATACTTTGGTCAACAGTTTAGCAGGCAGTTTATAGAGAAGAATATTGCTCCGGAGGAAGTCATCAGCATGCACAAGACGGGAGTGGCCGAATTATTTCCCGATCTTCCGACAGAATTGATGCTGACCTACGATTTCCTGATTGAAATGATGATCCACTATGGATTAGCCTTGCAAGAACATCAAAGCCTGATCCGGAAGCAGGAAGAAATTCGAGTGGAGATGAATCTTGCAACGAAAGTCCAAGACACTTTATTGAAAACGAAGATACCCGAAATAAAAGGGTTGGACATCGGCTATTTGACGAAACCGGCCAAGCAAATGAGTGGAGACTATATCTATTTCTTGAATGAGACGGGGAATTCAGCTTGTGTAGCCGTCGCCGATGTGATCGGAAAAGGGATTCCAGCTGCGCTCTGCATGTCGATGGTCAAGTTCGGCATGGACAGTTTACAAAAAGAAAATACGAGTCCGCATCATGTGTTGGATATCGTTAACCGGATAGTTGAAAAAAGTGTGGATGAGTCGATGTTCATTTCCATGTTTTATGGAAAATATAATGCCGATCTCTCCACTTTTTCGTATGCGTCTGCAGGGCACGAGCCGGCTCTTTTATTTAAAGCTTCCAATAGAACGTTTGTGGAGCTGGATGCAAAAGGGCTTCTTCTCGGTGTTCAACCAAATGTCGTTTACGAAGAGAGGTCCGTGGAGTTGGAGAAGGGCGACTTTATCGTTATCATGACGGACGGCGTGACAGAAGTCCGGACCGAGGATGGGTTTATTGATCAAACAGAGATCGAAGCCATGATAGAGGAAGTGAGCGAAGATTCTGCTCAGGAGATTGCGAATTCCCTATATGACAAGCTTGCGAGTCTGCAAAACTTTATCCTGCATGATGATTTTACGATTGTTATATTTAAAAAAACGGATGACGTTTAAATTAGGATGGATAGGGTAAATAACTCACTAGCGCGTTTTCTATGCGTGCAAATCAATACAGAGAGTATGGGGTGTGGATATGACTTTACAAGTTGAGTTGCTAGAAAATAATAGTGTTCATTGCTTTAAGATTGTCGGAGAGATTGATGCATTTACGGCACCGATGTTAAGGGAGCGTCTTGCATCCGTGGAAGTGACCGAAGGGATGCAAACAGAGTTGGATTTATCTGAAGTGGATTATATGGATAGTACGGGTCTCGGTGTGTTTGTCGGTTTCTATAAAACCGTCAAATCGAATGGGGGCCACATGAAAATTACAGGTGTCAATGCCCGCTTGAAAAGGCTTTTTGATATAACAGGCTTAGTGGAAGTGATGGACATCGTAGAAGAAAGTGGGGACCAAGATGCAACCGTATGATTATATTGAAATTCGTGTTCCTGCGAAGGCGCAATACGTGGGTGTTGCCCGTTTAACAATCTCTGGTCTCGCAAGCCGTCTCGGATTTACATACGACGAAATCGAGGATTTGAAAATCGCCTCCAGTGAAGCAATTACGAACGCTGTCCAGCATGCGTATGAAGAAGGCGAAGAAGGTGAAGTGGTCGTCGGTTGTGCCCTTTACGAAGACCGGATAGAAATCATGGTGGCAGACCATGGAAAAAGCTTTGACTTTGATGAAATGAAAAAACATATCGGCCCCTATGGCGAGCAGGAAGAAGTGCAATTTCTCCGGGAAGGTGGGTTAGGCCTTTATTTGATGGAAACGCTAATGGATAGCGTACAGATCCATCAGAAAGAAGGTGTGACGGTCTTCATGACCAAATATCTCGGTAGAGAGCGAGGGGAAGAGGATGTCGAGAGAACAATCTCCTCGTGAAACAGGAACAAAGGATCAGGTGCTCCAGTGGATCAAAGAGTTCCAAGAAAACAATGACGAAGAGGCGCAGACGAATCTCGTCCTGCATTACGAGCGTCTGGTGCACTCGATAGCGCGGAAATATTCGAGCGGAAAACCGTATTATGAAGACATCGTGCAAGTCGGGATGCTTGGATTACTTGGAGCGATCCGTCGATATGACCCCGAATTCGGGAAAAGTTTTGAAGCGTTTGCCGTCCCCACCATCATCGGAGAAATTAAACGGTTTTTGCGAGACAAAACATGGGCTGTCCATGTGCCGCGACGTATCAAGGAGTTGGGGCCGCGTATCAAAGCGACAGTTGAAACATTGACAACAGAACTGCAACGTTCGCCGTTGGTCAGCGAGATTGCAGAGCATTTGGAGGTCGATGAAGAATCAGTCCTCGAAGCCATGGAGATGGGACGAAGCTATCAAGCTTTATCTATGGATCATACATTGGAGGCCGATTCGGAAGGTGGCACGGTGACTCTTTTCGATATAATCGGCTCAACGGACGGCGAGTACGAAAAAACGGATCAGCGCCTGATCGTTTCCAATGCGCTCAATGTCTTGTCAGAACGGGAAAGGCAAATCATTCAATATACATATATTGAACAGTTAAGCCAGAAAGAGACGGGAGAACGCCTCGGCATTTCCCAAATGCACGTTTCCAGACTCCAGCGCAAAGCGATTAAAAAACTACAGGAAGCCATATTGTCGGTTGGTGGTGCATCATAGTGGAGATATTTGTCAACGAACATGTTGAAGCCTATATATATCAACAAGCAAAAAATGGAAATCAAATATCTGGTGATGCCTATTTCGTACACTCGGAGAATGACTATTTCATCTGTGCAATTGCGGATGGGTTGGGCAATGGGCCGATTGCCAATCAATCGGCTCAAGTCATTCCCGATATTTTAAAAGAGTTTCATCATGAGACAGTCGATGAGTTATTAATGCGTTGTAATCTGAAAATGATGCACAAACGCGGAGCGGCAGTTGCGATTGTGAAAGTGGACTTCACAACGAAAACAGTACAGTACAGTTGCGTGGGAAATGTACGGTTCTACATATTGCAGGACCAAGTGAACATGGTTTACCCTCTGCCGGTCATGGGGTATCTGTCCGGAAAGCCGCAAAAGCTGAAAATGCATCAATGTAAGTATCAGACTGGCGATTTGTTTTTTCTTCATTCAGACGGGGTTGTTTTAAAAAGTCCCAAATCTTGTTTGAAAAACAGCAAAGAGCCTTATAAGCTTTCCCAAAATGTCATCCCGACGATTAACCACAACGATGATGCCACTTTTATAGCGGGACGCCTGCTTCTTTAACTAATGGAGCAGGTTTTTTTGTGTTCTCCTATATTGCTGTAAACAGTTTTCATACGCAAGTTTAACAGCACCTATGTTAAAATAATTGCATTGAAGGAAGGGTGATGGGATTGACGAAGCATGTAGCGAAAGCAACAGCCAAAAGGGCAGGCATTCGCCTGAGCCAAGTGGAAAAAGTGATTGCATTACTGGAGGAAGGGAATACCGTTCCGTTCATTGCCCGCTATCGTAAAGAGGAAACGGGTTCTTTGGATGAAGTCCAAATTAAAGAAGTGGAAGACTCCTACCAGTATATAAAAGCACTTGAACAACGGAAAGAAGAAGTCATTCGCTTGATCGAGGAGCAGGGCAAGCTGGATGACGAGTTGAAGAAGGCGATCGAGATAGCGACCGTTCTTCAACGTATTGAAGATTTATATCGTCCTTTTAAACAAAAAAGACGGACCCGGGCGATGGCAGCGATTGAGAAAGGATTAGAGCCGCTTGCGGAATCTTTGCTGTCCTTTTCTACCGAGTCTCCGGAAAAATTGGCCGAGCCTTTTCTAAATGAGGAGAAAGGCATTTCGACTGTGGTAGAAGCGTTGGCGGGAGCACGTGACATCATCGCCGAGCGGGTGGCAGATGACGCTGCTATTCGGGACAAAGTGCGGGAGCGTGCTTGGGCCAATGGTACAATTGTTTCGGCAGTGCGCAAAGAGGCAGTTGACGAACGGAATGTCTTTGAAAACTATTATGAATATGAAGAACCGTTGAAAAAGATTGTGCCTCATCGCGTTCTCGCTTTAAATCGAGGAGAGAAAGAAGAAGTGCTTCGGGTCTCGATCTCTTTCCCATCTGAACAAATTTTGGGAGTTCTTGAACACCAGGTCATCCGCAAGCCCGGCTCTCCTGCTACTGAACAAGTGAAGGAAGCGGTGGGAGATGCTTTTAAAAGGTTGATTGCTCCATCGGTGGAACGAGAAATCCGTGCAACTTTGACCGAAAAGGCGGAAGAACAGGCCATTCATGTGTTTTCAGAAAACCTGAAAAGCCTTCTATTGCAACCTCCGTTAAAAGGGAGATTCGTGCTTGGAGTGGACCCGGCATTCCGGACAGGCTGCAAACTAGCAGTTGTGGACGAAACAGGGAAATTGCTCGAAATCGGTGTCATCTACCCGCATCCGCCAAAGCCTGACAAGGAAAAGTCGAAACAGACTATCCTGGCATTACTGGAAAAGTACCCGATTACATTGATTGCTATCGGAAATGGCACGGCTTCGCGCGAGACGGAATTATTTATTGCAGACTGCATTCAAGAAGCCTCATCTCCGGTATCCTATGTGATTGTCAATGAAGCGGGAGCGAGTGTGTATTCAGCTTCTGTCCAAGCGAGGGAAGAGTTCCCAACGCTACAAGTGGAGCAACGAAGCGCTGTTTCCATTGCACGCAGATTGCAAGATCCGCTATCGGAACTCGTGAAAATAGATCCAGGATCAGTAGGGGTGGGCCAATACCAGCATGATGTCTCCAAAAAACGATTGGCGGAGTCTCTATCATTCGTGGTGGAAACAGCGGTCAACCGGGTGGGAGTCAATGTGAATACAGCGTCTTCGTCCCTATTGCAATATGTGGCGGGATTGTCAAAGACAGTTGCGGAAAACATAGTGAAAGCCCGGGAAGAAAATGGTCTGTTTACAAAACGGGGCCAATTAAAAAAAGTGCCACGGCTAGGGGCGAAAACATATGAGCAGGCAATTGGATTCCTCCGGGTTCCGGAAGCGGCCGATCCGTTCGACTCTACAGGTATACATCCCGAAAGTTACGACTTGGCCGAACAGGTATTAAAAGAGGCAGGAGTCGACAAACATTCTATCGGCAAAAAAGAGACGGCTGAATTACTGGCGGTAATCGATAGCAAAGCATTAGCGGAAAAGCTCGGAGTCGGAGAGGTGACATTAAAAGATATTCTCGAAATACTGCAACGGCCGAATCGGGATCCGCGAGAAGATTATCCGCAACCATTGTTAAAAGCGAATGTGTTGGATATGGATGATCTAGCCAAAGGGATGGAGATGCAGGGAACTGTCCGGAACGTAGTCGACTTCGGTGCGTTTGTCGATATCGGAGTAAAAGAAGACGGACTCGTCCATATTTCCAAAATGAAAAAAGGCTACGTCAAACACCCGCTGGACGTTGTTTCATCTGGTGATATCGTAACCGTTTGGGTAGATGGGGTAGATAAGGAAAAGGGAAGGATTTCATTAACCATGCTGCCTCCGGTGTCAAAAGAGGGATAATCTTATGCAAATGACAGAAGAAAAGCTGCAAAACCTGATTGAAACCATTTCAATGGATGTGTTCCACAAACCGTTCCGTCACGTCGCCCGAATCAATGGGCGGCTTCGGACGACGGGAGGACGATACAAACTGTCCGACCACTCCATCGAAATTAACCCGCTCGTATGGGAAATGCACGGAGAGGAAGAATTGATAGGTGTTATTAAACACGAGCTCTGCCACTATCACCTTCATATAGAAGGAAGAGGATATCGGCACGGAGATCAGGATTTTCGGGAACTGATGAAAAAGACAGACTCTCCCCGCTACTGCAAAGCATTGGCCGAGCCGAGAAGAAGACAGTCGACACTCCATTTCTACAAATGCACCAATTGCCATCTCTCTTATAGAAGGAAACGAAGAATGGATCCAAAGAAGTACCGGTGTGGCAAGTGCGCGGGAGCTATTATCGAAGTGCCTTCGATTCAATAAGTGGGATAAAGACAGGTGGCTGCTAAATTTGTGGGCGCGTCCAGTTGTGTGAAGCGCCCGTTGAATAGAGAAAATAGTATTGTGGCTATTGTTCTTATCAGCGATTTGAGGGCGTTTTCGCTAAGATATAAAAAAAGTTTATAAAAACAGTTGACGAATTGAACAACACTGTCTATAATAGAAAAAGTCGGTTAGGAACAACGTTGTTCCCGAGACACCAATCAATTATATGGCCCCTTGGTCAAGCGGTTAAGACACCGCCCTTTCACGGCGGTAACACGGGTTCGAATCCCGTAGGGGTCATCTCTTCTTATGAAAATAGAAGGACAGAAGTTTCTGTTCGATGCAAACTTATTGGGGTATAGCCAAGCGGTAAGGCAACGGACTTTGACTCCGTCATTCGTTGGTTCGAATCCAGCTACCCCAGCCAAGTTTTTTTAGCCGCTTCGCGGATAAAAAAACTTTGCGAAAGACCCGAAGGGTTTTGAGCAAAACACAAACTAGGCTAAAGTAATCGGATAAGAATGATCATGAACTATGAAGAATAATTAATTTCAATACCTATAATAGCAACGAGCCATTAGCTCAGTCGGTAGAGCATCTGACTTTTAATCAGAGGGTCGCAGGTTCGAATCCTGCATGGCTCACCACTTTATTAAAAAGTTGTTGACATTCTCTGTGAGGGTGGTATACTAGAGTAGTCGCTAAAATAACGACGCGGTAGTGGCGGAATGGCAGACGCGCTAGGTTGAGGGCCTAGTGGGGGTTAACCCCGTGGAGGTTCAAGTCCTCTTTACCGCACCAAAACTTTGAAACTTAGGGGCGCCCGTAGCTCAATTGGATAGAGCGTCTGACTACGGATCAGAAGGTTATGGGTTCGACTCCTGTCGGGCGCGCCA